>JACZJL010000147.1 GCA_014860585.1 Bacteroidales bacterium
CATGTTCCAGGAGAAATTTAAAATTTCCGAAATCGTTGCTATCGTTAAAGGAATACTTTTAACCCGGCAATCTGAGGATGCTGCAATTATCGATATTCTGGTTGATAGTAGAACACTTTTTAAAACAGAAGCGACCCTGTTTTTTGCCCTGCAAAGCAAACGCAATGACGGGCATAAGTACATCGAAGAACTTTACAATAAAGGGTTACGAAGTTTTGTGATCTCAAATCCCGATTTTGACATTCAACCGTTTCCTGAGGCAGACTTTATCCTTGTTAAAAACAGCCTGAATGCACTGCAATCAATTGCTGCAGCCCATCGAAAAAAATTCAATATTCCAGTGATTGGCATTACCGGGAGTAATGGAAAAACAATCATTAAAGAATGGTTGTACCAATTGCTTTCACCCGGAATGCGGGTTGTTCGCAGTCCAAAAAGTTATAATTCCCAAATCGGAGTTCCACTCTCGGTGTGGCAACTTGAAAGTACTTATCAGGCGGCCATCTTCGAAGCTGGAATTTCTGAACCGGAGGAAATGAGCCATTTGCAGAAAATCATCAATCCGACTGTTGGAATTTTTACTAATATCGGTGAAGCCCACAACGAAAACTTCATCAGCAGGCAACAAAAAGTGGGGGAGAAGCTCAAGCTTTTTACCAAAGTTGACACACTCATTTATTGCTCTGATCATCGAGAGGTTCAGGAGGTTATTATTCGATCTGAAATTCTTGAAAATATCCGTTCGTTTACCTGGAGCCGAAAGGAACCGGCGACACTTCAAATAACCAAAACAGAGCGAAAAGAAAAAACAAAAACAGAAATTGCCGGGTTTTTCAATGCACGGGAGATTTCAATCACTATTCCTTTTATCGACGAAGCTTCTATCGAAAACAGCATTCACTGCTGGGCAGCCCTTTTGCATCTTGGTATTAATCAGGAAATAATTACCGAACGGATGTTACTGTTGGTACCAATTGCCATGCGTCTCGAACTCATCGAAGGGATCAACAACTGCACGGTAATCAACGACAGCTATAATTCGGATGTGATTTCGCTGGGAATTGCACTCGATTTTTTGAGTCAGCATGCCGGTCAGAAGCAAAAAACAGTAATCCTTTCTGACGTACTACAAAGCGGAAGAAGTGAAATTTACCTATATGGTAAAATTGCAGAAATGCTCAGGCAAAAGCAGGTCAAACGATTGATTGGCATCGGCCCGGCCATCAGCAGGCAGGCAGAACAATTCGACCTGCAAAAGGAATTTTACCAGACAACTGACGAATTTCTTCGCAGCTTTTCTTTTACAAAATTCCAGAATGAAGGGATTTTGTTAAAAGGCGCCCGTATTTTTGAATTCGAGCAAATCAGCCAGGCGTTGCAGCAAAAAGCACACGAAACCGTGTTCGAGATCAACCTGAACGCATTGATTCACAACCTGAATTTCTACCGTTCGAAGCTCAAACCTTCAACCAAACTCATGGCGATGGTCAAAGCCAGCTCCTACGGATATGGTGGTTTTGAAATTGCCAATGCACTTCAGTTTCACAAGGCTGATTATCTCGCTGTGGCTTACGCTGACGAAGCGCTCGAGTTGCGCAGAGCAGGCATCAACCTCCCTATTATGGTGATGAATCCCGATGAAGAAAGCATGGATAGTATCATCGCCTACAATCTCGAACCTGAGATATATAGTTTTAGGGTGCTCGACATGCTTGAGAATGCAATCCGGCGGAATATTATTCCCCGGAACAAGCCAGTCAAAATCCACCTCAAACTCGATACAGGGATGCACCGGCTTGGATTCTGCGATCACGAAACCGGGGAACTCATCAGGCGTGTAAAAGCTAACCCGAGGATTTATGTTGAATCCATATTTACACATCTCGCAGCAACAGATAACCGGGAGCAGCAAGATTTCACCCGTTACCAGATTTCACTTTTCGAAAAGGTTTCCGATAGAATCATTGGTGAAATTAATTATCCGGTTTTAAGGCATGTGCTCAATACTGCAGGGATAAGTGCCTATCCTGAAGCGCAATTCGATATGGTAAGGCTCGGGATAGGACTCTATGGTATTTCTCCAATCGAAGCCGAGCAGCAGGAGCTTCAGAACGTCAGTTCACTAAAATCCACTATCTCACAACTGAAACAGATAAAGCAGGACGAAACTATTGGCTACAACCGTGCAGGTATCGCCCTTCAGGATATGCTTGTGGCAACTGTTCCTGTCGGTTATGCCGACGGGCTGAGCCGCCGTCTGAGTAACGGTCGGGGTCATCTGGTAGTAAAGGAACGCCTCGTACCGATCGTTGGAAACGTTTGCATGGACATGTGCATGATTGATGTGACCGGGCTTGATGTGAAAGAGGGCGAGGAAGTGATCATCTTCGACAACAACCACAGCATTATGCGGCTGGCAGAGGAGATGGACACTATTCCCTACGAAGTAATGACTGCCATTTCAAAACGGGTGAAAAGGGTTTATTTTCAGGAGTAAAAACTTAGCCACATAAAAATGTATTAAAGTTGAATTCCAACTTTAGATAACCTTTTTCAAAATCCAATTTATACTACATTTGCCGCCTCAAATAAAGTTGAAATGGTTTTTAGTAGCGCTGTATTCCTGCTCTATTTTCTACCCGTCTTTTTGCTGGTTTATTATCTGATCGACAGGAAGTATAAGAATTACGCAATCCTGTTTTTCAGCATCTTCTTTTACGCCTGGGGTGCACCGAAATTTATTTTTGCGGTGCTGATTTCTATTTCTGCCAATTTTTATGTCGTTCAACTGATGCACAAACTGCCGGATAAACCTCTCCAAAGGTTACTGCTGGCTATATCGGTGATCATCAACCTGGGGCTGCTCGTCTATTTTAAATATGCCAACTTTTTCCTTGAAAATATCAATACGCTTATCGAGGGCATTTGCCTTGGGAATCCTGTCCACTGGACACGAATAGCCCTACCCATCGGCATCTCCTTTTTCACTTTCCAGTCGCTCACCTATTCGATGGATGTTTACCGAAATGTACACAAACCCCTTAACAGCCTGGGCGATTACATTTTGTACATTCTGATGTTCCCGCAACTCATTGCCGGTCCAATTGTCCGTTTCAACTGGATTGCCGATCAGATCAACAACCGGCAGGAGACCAATGATGATCGGCTGCTGGGTATGTACCGGTTTATTATTGGGCTGTCCAAAAAAGTGTTGATTGCCAATGTCATGGGCGCCGAAGCGGACAGGGTGATGGCGCTGGATGTGGCCACACTTGATTCCACAACGGCCTGGATCGGAATCTTAGCCTATACTTTCCAAATTTATTTCGACTTTGCCGGATATTCCGATATGGCAATAGGATTAGGACGGATGATTGGATTTACTTTTCCCGAAAACTTCAACAATCCTTATGTTTCACGAAGTATTACCGAGTTTTGGCGCCGATGGCACATCACCCTTGGCTCGTGGAAGTCACCCTGTGAGGCGCTCGCAAAAGGCAATAAAGTTGAAAGTTTGGTGATCGTTTGATAGAATTCACGGGGTGACTATGCCACTTTGCAGGCTGGAGCCTAAGCAGAACTGGGGCTATTTACTGCATTTTGAAATACAATATTTTTTCGAGGTAATGTTTATGAAATCAATTAGCCATTTTGTTCAGTCCTCAAATAAAACAGAAATCCCATTGAATAATGAAATACTTTAAACAATTGGATGGCCTTAGGTTTTTGGCCATTTTAATGGTACTTATTGCCCATTGGGTTGAAGGCTCTTTTCAAAATCCTTTTCTTAAAAATGTACCTTTTG
>JACZJL010000148.1 GCA_014860585.1 Bacteroidales bacterium
GCTGGTGCTTCTGCCGGAGGGATAGTGGATTTTTACCAACTTTCCTTGGGCGATTTAGGATTAATGGGTGCTGATAAGGGCAAGGGCGGCAAATATCTTATCCTTCCAAATGGGTATGATGCTTCAAAACTAAATACCAAAGGGTACTTTGTTATCAACTCTACAACCAATAAAATAATGATTGGCACACGGTTTCTGTCCACTGATGAAGCGGAAATCAAAAAGATGAAAGAGAATTTTCTTGTTGGCAAATATGGAGAGATTTCAAAGCCAGCAAAATTCATTTCCAATACCGACAAACGTTTTGAGGGGATGCCATCCAGGGGCTTAAAGTATTTTAAATTGGTGCATCAGTTTATTCAAAATGAGCCGCAGAAGGAAGAAGATAAAATTTTCTATACCTACTTAAAATATCTGGGTATTGAAAATGGCCAACCCTTTAATCCTTCAGAAAAACTAAAAACGATTCTAACGGAAGGAGCCAATTTGGGTGAGCTGATGTGTAAAGCTAACCAAATAGAACCACGTCATGATGAACCATATTATGAAAACAGCAGTTGGTACAGACTGTTAACCAATTTCCCGTTAACCAAAACCCAAGCGGCGCCGATTTTAAGGCTATTTTAACTGGTAAGTGAAACAAAGCAGCAATTTTGCTGAACTTTGAAAAACTAAATATGGCACTAAAGGGCTACAATTTGCTTGATAAGAATGACAAGAGATGACTAAAGGTATGGAATATTAATAGGAGTTATGATTATTGCCATAATAATTGCAATCTTAATTCAGATACTTTAACCACAAAACACATTGAATAAAATTAGTAGAAACCTTTTCATTAGCAAGACTTCAATTTCAATATTCATTTCAACAGTTGTAATTGGATTTTCCTTTCTCTACAGCTTTGTTTTAGATTTACCAGAATCGGATTCAGGAGTTTTGGAATTTCTGGACATGTTATTCTTTATTCCAGTAATTATCCCCTATGGAATTGGATACGGTGGAGGTTCTGATTTCGCATTTTATTTTAGCATAATTGTCGAGGTTTTGATTTTGACGTTTTTCATAAGACTATTATTTACATTTGGAATTCAAATAGATAAGAGAAAAAATGTAAAATAGAGCACCTTGTGACAACCTACTTAACCTATAGTCGGCTCAAGAGTCGTCAAAAAAAAGAACTAAAATGTTGATCTTACGAAATATTAATGAAAGGCAACCGTCAGCAACTATTTTTCACCAAAAATCCATACACGCAGGGTGCTGCTTAACTTTCGATCAGGCTGTATAAAAGGCTGATCTCTTCAGCCCAGATGTCTTCGTTGGGAGTTTCGAGGATCATGGGGATTTCGTCAAAACGGGGGTCGTTCATAATCCACCGGAAAGTGTCCAGCCCGATGGTTCCCTGTCCGATACTCTCGTGGCGGTCAACTTTTGATCCTAAATCTTTCTTGGCATCGTTCAGGTGCAGGGCTTTGAGGTATTTCATTCCAACAATTTCGTCAAACTTCCGGAAGGTTGCTTCAAAACCTTCACGGGTTTTAATGTCATAACCGGCAACAAATGAGTGGCAGGTATCAAGGCAGACGCCGACTCTGCTTTTATCCTCCACATGGGCTATGATGAATGCCAGTTGTTCAAATTGGTAACCCAGATTGGTTCCCTGACCGGCAGTGTTTTCTATCACCGCTGTAACGCCGTTGGTTTTGCTCAAAGCAATATTAATGGACGCTGCAATCCTGAGCAGACTTTGTTCAGGGTCGATTTTACCCAGGTGGCTTCCGGGATGGAAATTTAGCAACCGGATGCCTAACTGCTCGCAGCGTTTCATTTCGTCTTCAAAAGCAACGCGTGATTTGGTCAAACCTTCTTCTTCCGGATGCCCGAGGTTGATCAGGTAGCTGTCATGTGGAAGTATGTGCTCCGGTGAAAATCCGAGATTGATGACATTGGCTTTAAACTCCTCGATATTTTTTTTGGTTAACGGCGAGGAGTACCACTGTTTTTGATTTTTTGTGAACAAAGCAAATGCTTTCGCCCCAATTTTATGCGCATTTTCCGGTGCATTTTCTACTCCTCCCGATGCACTCACATGCGCTCCAACTCTTTTCATATCAATAATTTTTATTAAAAAAAGAAACCCCCACGGTCTCAAAATCAACAGGGTGGGGGCAAATTTACTTTTGTTCGATTATTTTCCTTCGATCCAGGAAATAATTTTTGGATCGTCAGGCTTCACCCGGGGTGAAACCATATCAACCAAGTGGCCATTCTCATCAATCAGGTACTTTTGAAAATTCCAGCCCACCTCGGAGTCCAAAACACCATTTTTATCCTTACTTGTCAACCATTTGTACACTTCGCACATGTCGTCGCCTTTCACTGATACTTTAGCCATCATCGGAAATTCGACGCCGTAATTGGCTGTGCAAAATTCCATAATCTCTTCGGCCGTACCCGGTTCCTGGTTCATGAAGTTGTTGGCAGGGAAGCCAATGATCGTAAAATTGTCGCCGCCATATTTTGCGTAAAGTGCTTGCAGCCCTTCATATTGAGGAGTTAAACCACATTTGGATGCAGTATTTACAACGAGAACTTTTTTCCCTTTGAGGGAGGAAAGATCAAATTTATCGCCGGTCAAAGTTTCGACCGTAAAATCGTGGAATGTTTTTTTAGTTTGGCTAAATGCGATCATCGAAATCAGCAAACTTAACGTTAATAACAGGTTGTATTTCATGTTTTATTTTGTTTAAATTATGCATTAGAACGCTGTTTCCGGGCAGATTGTTCAACATGCAAAAATCATTATTTGATCATTTCTAAGCTTTAACCTTTACTTGCCCCGGTTTCCTGTTGCGCTATGCATGGATTCTCATTTATAACTGTAATCACTTACGATTGATCTATCTTTGCGACCGTTTCAACGGCAATAAATTCCCCAATTGATGAAATTGTTACGATTAGATATTTGTTGTGAAGAGCGCCGAACGTTCCGCCTTCATATGGCCTACTCGATCATCGAGGGATTTGTACTTGCGGTTTTGGCGCTCAATGAGTTTGTTTTCATAAAAAGTATGCTTGGGTCAAATTACCAGGTGGCTGTGCTTTTTCAGTTCAGCATGCTCGTGTTTTTACTGCTGCTTTTTGTCAATGAGTTTTTAAAAAGGATACGCAAACGCAGGGTTTTTCTGCAGTATGTGGGAGTCATCACAAGGCTGCCGCTCATGCTCCTGTTTTTCTTTCCACGATCACCCGAAATGTATCATGGTAGTTCTCTGTATCACCTCATTTTCCTTGGTATTTTTCTTATGTATTCCCTTGCAGCTCCAGTTATCAATCCGACGATTAATTTACTGCTCAGGGCAAATTATAAACATCAGAACTTTGGGAAACTTTACAGTATCGTTACTTCAGTGAATAAAATCGTACTGCTGGTCATCACTTTTTTGTATGGTTTGTTGCTTGATTACGACAATTACGCCTTTGCCTGGGTTTTACCGGTTGCCGCAATTCTCGGCATCTTTTCCATATTTTTATTGTCGAAAATTAACTACACACCACCAGAGGTTATATTGGTAAAGGAAAATATTCGGAAGTCTGTTATGCGTTCAGTATCAAATATGTACCTTATCATAAGGACTAACAAGCCTTACCTGCATTTTGAAGTGAGTTTCATGTTTTATGGCTTTGCTTTTATGCTGACGGCGCCTCTGATGACGATCTTTTTTTACAATGCACTTGACCTCAATTACTCCAGTGTGGCTTTTTACAAGAATGCCTATAACATCCTGGCCATCTTAATGCTTCCATTTTTTGGTAAAATAATCGGAAAAATTGACCCCAGGAAGTTTGGTGTTTTTACCTTTTTATCGCTTGCACTTTATTTGTTTTTCCTGATGATGACACAGTACTTTTCAAATTATGTCGAGTTTTTGGGAATCAAACTCTATTTTACCCTGATCGCTTATGTGCTCTTCCATGGTGTTTTTGCCGGTACGATGGTCCTGCTCTGGAACATTGGTTCGGCTTATTTTGGGAAAGTGGAGGAGGCGGATATTTATCAGTCAACTCATTTGTTCCTGACCGGTGTGCGTGCTCTGTTTGCTCCCCTTTTTGGAATTTGGGTTTATGAAAAATACGGTTTTACTACGGCATTTTCATTCGGTATCATTTTAACATTGGTTGCAGTGGCAATACTCACCTGGTCTTTTAAGTGCCAGCATCATTGACAGGTTGAATGATGGCCTGGGATATTTCAGGCTAACCTCGATTTCATTCACCACCAGTGAGTGATTTTCCACAGTATTTACAATAGAGCGCATCTTCATCATGCGAAACGCTGTGACATTCACTGCATTTGGTTGGGCGGTCTGGTTTATTACCGGCCTTTACTATTTCTGCCGAAATAATGCCGGTGGGAACCGCAATGATTGAATAGCCCAGAATCATAATAAAGGAAGCAAGGAACTGGCCAAGGGGAGTGCTGGGGGTAATATCACCAAAGCCAACGGTTGTCAATGTTATGATGGCCCAATAAATACTTGTAGGAATGCTCGTAAAGCCATTTTCAGGTCCTTCGATTACGTACATCAATGATCCCATGATGACCACTGTAGTAATTAATACTTCAAAAAAGACAATGATTTTGTACCGGCTTTGTTTAAGGGATACGACCAATACATGGGATGCTTTCATGAAACGGGTCAATTTCAAAATCCTGAAAATCCTCAACATCCTCAGAATACGGATTACGCTTAAGTAGTGACTTCCGGCTAATAGGATGCTTACATAGGTCGGTATTACCGAAATAAAATCTATAATGCCGTAAAAGCTGAGTATGTATTTTCGCGGTTTTCGGCTGATGATGATCCGGAAGATGTATTCTACAGAGAAAATTATCGTAAAACACCATTCAAGGAGGTTAAATTCAAGCTTGAATTTTTCACGAAACGAAGGGACACTGTCGAATATGACAACCATAACGCTTAAGACAATTAATATAAGCAGTACCACATCAAATAGCCTGCCTTCCGGTGTGTCAGCATGGAAAACTATCCTGTACCATTGGTCACGCCAGTTTCTTTTGAATTTTTGAGTGCTCATGGCACAAAATTAAATCTTTTCAAAAACCCCAAGTCCAAATAAAGCAAAGTCATATTTCACCGGGTCTTGAGGATTAAATCTTGCCAGGCTGGCTGTGAGTTCTTCAGCAGCCTGCCAGTCATTTGCATTTCGGTTGAGAAGTCCAAGTTTGCGGGCTGCCCGGCCGGAATGGGTGTCGAGTGGGCAAATGAGTTGCGATGGTTTGATTTTATTCCAGATCCCAAAATCCACCCTTGCATCATCTTTTCTAACCATCCATCTCATAAACATATTCAATCGCTTGGCTGAGGCATTTTTTGCAGGATCGGCCACATGTTTTTGAGCACGGTGAACTGGTTGAAAACCAAAAAACCGGTTCCTGAAGTTGATGATCGCCTTCTTTGTGTTTGGTTCAGATGCTGTAAAATTCTTTGTAAAAGCATTCTCCAGCGAAGCGTAGTGCTGATAAATGTTCTTCAAAGCCCAGAGGAAATATTCACAATCCTCGCCATTGAATGTGCGATGAACAAATTTGCGGAAAGGCTTTAAATCTTTCTCCGAAAAGTTCAGGATAAAGTCATGGGGTTGATGATCCATCCAAACCATCAGCTTTTTTGCATTGTTGATGATCGTGACACGCTGTCCCCAGGAAAGGGTTGCTGCAAGGAACCCGGAAATTTCGATATCTTCTTTTTTTGTGAACTGATGTGGGATTGAAATGGGATCGGTTTCAATGAATTGGATAGCATTGTACTGAACCACCTTTTGGTCGAGGTGCAGTTTGAGTTGGTCTGTAGTACTGATACTTTCGGATTTTTCCATGGCATAAAAAAACCTCAAAGTGTTCATATTGAAACTTTGAGGTATGATATTTCTGTAAATCGGCTTTCTTAAAAAGTAATTTGAAGAAGATCAGGCTATTTTCAGTTCAACCGGATTTTCCATTCCTTTTTTCAAGGCGGCTTCGTTCATTGGGATCAACTTGTGGTAGCGCTCCGGAATGGATTTCTGCAAACCGCGAATCACATTTTCGAGTTTCACAATGGGTTTTAATTTAAGAAAAGCTCCCAGTACAATCATATTGAAAATCTTGGTATTTCCCATCTCAGCAGCCAGTTGAGCACCTTCAATCCTGAAGATTTTGATGTCTTTCCGGGTTGGGTGGTGGACAATGCCATTTGGATCGTAGAGAAGCAAACCGCCCGGTTTGACTGTTTTCTCAAACTTGTCCATCGACTGCTGATTGAGAATGATGGCGGTATCGTAAAAGTTGAGGATCGGTGAACTGATCCGTTCGTCGCTGACGATTACGGTGACATTTGCAGTACCGCCGCGCATTTCCGGGCCATAGGATGGCATCCATGATACTTCCTGGTTTTGCATTATTCCGGAATAGGCAAGAATTTTTCCCATGGATAGTACCCCTTGCCCGCCAAAACCTGCGATGATAATTTCTTCTGTCATGTTTTTGTTTGTTTTATATATTGCTTTGCTAATCAATCGTTTTTAATAGATACTTAAAGCAATCTAAGTGCTTTAGGTACTTTTCACCAACGCTCCATCCACTTTAATATCACCCATCGGGTAGAATGGGAACATATTGTCAACCATCCATTGGTTGGCTTTTACCGGAGGTAGTTTCCATCCGGAATTACAGTTTGAAACGATCTCGACGAATGAAAGTCCTTTTTTCTCTTTTTGAACGTCAAATGCTTTTTGAATGGCTTTTTTTGCTTTGCGCACCGCTGCTGGTGTGTGGACAGCCTGGCGTGTAACAAAGTAAGTTCCCGGCAATTGGGCAATCAGTTCGGTGATTTTGAGCGGGTTCCCCATCGAAGGCAGGTCGCGTCCATAGGGGGAGGTAGATGTTTTCATCCCCTCCAACGTAGTTGGCGCCATTTGTCCGCCAGTCATGCCATAAATTCCATTATTGATGAAAATGATAGTAATAAATTCACCCCGGTTACAAGCATGTATGGTTTCGGCGGTTCCGATAGCTGCAAGATCGCCATCACCCTGGTAGGTGAAAACATACTTGTCAGGCCAGATGCGTTTAACGCCGGTGGCCACTGCAGGGGCCCGTCCGTGTGCAGCCTGGATCATGTCGATATTCATGAATTCGTAAGCCAGCACAGAACAACCAACAGGCGCAATGCCAATGGTTTGGGATTGTGCATTCATTTCTTCAATGACCTCCATGATAATCCTGTGTGCTGTGCCATGCCCGCAACCCGGGCAGTACGAAAGCACTTTACCAGTCATAAGATCAGTTTTTTTATACACCAGATTTTCTTCTTTAATGATGTCTTTTATATCCATGATTAACCTCCGATCAATTTTTGTTCTAAAGCTTTCAGCACTTCTTCAGGTGAGTGAATCATACCACCATAACGGCCAAAATGCACTACCCTGACTTTACATTCGACGGCCAGTTTTATATCTTCGATCATCTGACCGGCGCTCATCTCTACCGAAAGGATACCTTTAAGTTTTGGCGCCAATTCAGCAAGAGGTTTTACAGGAAAAGGGAATAAAGTAATTGGTCTCAGCAGCCCGACTTTAATTCCTTTTTCGCGCGCCAGCACAATGGATTTCTGTGAAATACGTGCACTAGAACCGTACGCAACAATGAGGTATTCAGCATCATCAACATCGAAAGTTTCATATCTTACTTCTTCAGCTTCCATCTGACGGTATTTCGATTGCAAATGTATATTGTGCTGCTCTTGCCTGGCCGAGTCAAGATCGAGAGAAGTAATGATATTGTGTTCGCGGGTGATTGGTTTACCGGTAGTTGCCCAGCTGTCATGCATCGAAATAATTTCTTCTGCAGTCCAACGTGGTTTTTGCTCCTTAAGTTCAACTTTTTCCATCATTTGCCCAATCATTCCGTCTGTGAGGATCATAACCGGGTTTCGGTATTTGAAGGCCATTTCGAAACCTAATCCGACAAAATCTGCCATCTCCTGTACTGATGACGGGGCAAGGGTGAAGAGTTTGTAATCTCCGTGCCCGCCTCCCTTGACGGACTGAAAATAGTCTGCCTGTGATGGCTGGATCGTTCCAAGTCCTGGTCCTCCGCGCACAACATTTGCTATGACACAGGGTAATTCTGCTCCTGCAATATAACTGATGCCTTCCTGATAGAGACTGATGCCCGGACTTGATGATGTGGTCAGGACTTTCTTTCCGGTGGAAGCGGCCCCATAAACCATGTTGATGGCTGCAAGCTCACTTTCTGCCTGCAAAACAACCATACCTGTCCGCTCCTCGGGTCTTTCCTGCATCAGGTATTCAAGCACTTCTGACTGAGGCGTGATCGGATAACCGAAATATGCGTCCACACCTTCACGGATAGCTGCTTCGGCTATGGCCTCATTTCCTTTCATTAACTTTAATTCACCCATTTCTTATCTTGATTTAATTCTGATAAATCCGTTATTTTTTTACTTTGTAAACTGTAATAACCCCGTCGGGGCAGACGATAGCGCAATTAGCACAGCCGATGCATGCATCCGGATGGGCCATATATGCGTAGTGATATCCCTTCCCGTTAACCTCTTTTGCCAGTTCGATGACCTGGGTCGGGCAAGAGGGCACGCATACTTCGCAACCCTTGCAGCGTTCCTTGTCAACGACGATAGCTCCTTGAACTTTAGCCATGATCAGATATTTTTTTAGTTGAGAACTGTATTTTAAATGAAACCACGAAATTATACCTTTTCGGTCAATCAAACCCTTTGAAGTCTGATTTCGTGACTAATTTGTAATGATTTTAATCAACTTTTATGGTTTTCATGAAACATTTTCAATCGTGATTCCAGCACCGGAAACTGACTGCGTTGCACCAAGGAAACGCATGCACGGATCCCTTCGTGACGCTCGCTTCCTGTGATGTCGAGAGTGATGGCAGAGATGCCGTAATAAAGCAGCTCATTCAAAAGGTCGGCGCCGGAATAACCGGGATAGGAGAAGGTGAAATAAAACCCGTCGGCAATTGGTTGGTCAATGTCTTTATCATAGACAATCCTGAAACCGTTGTCAATAAATATTTTCTTCATAATCTTCGCCTTTTCGCCATACTCTTTCACGATTTCCACGAAATCAAACTTTCCTTCATTAGCGGCCTTTAAAATGGCAGCCAGAGCATATTGTGATGAATGGTTTGTACCTGAGCTTAGTGAATACATTGTCCCGAAAATCATGGCCACACCGACGTTGTCCGAACGATAGTAACGCAGCAGGTCAGGCGCTTTGGTCTGGAACAATTTGTCGGAGATCACCATCATGCCAATCCGTTCACCTGCATAGCTAAATGCTTTTGAGCTGGAGATCAGTAAAACAAAGTTGTTGGTGTAGTTGGCAACAGATGGCTGATAAGGTGGCTGCCCCGGTTTGGAGTAATCCTTGCGAAAATCCATGGCAAAGTAGGCCAAATCTTCGATAACAATCACATTGTGTTTGTTGGCCAGTTCACCGATTATACGGAGCTCTTGGTCGGTGAAGCAGATCCAGGACGGGTTGTTGGGATTGGAATACAAAATGCTGCAAAAGCGGTTTGTGCTCAGATAAGACTCCAACTTATCGCGAAGCTTTTCACCGCGGTAATCATACACATCGAATGACTCCCATCCTTGTCCCATCACCCTGAGTTGCTGCTTGTGAACCGGAAATCCCGGATCGATGAAAAGCGTTCCCTCGCGCTCTTTATACATCCGGTTTAGTGTCATAAAAGCGGCAAAACTTCCCTGCATTGATCCGACAGTAGGAATACATCCCTCTTCGCTGACATCCACATTCATGAAGTTTTTTACAAATTTTGCGATTTCCTTTTTCAAAGGCAGCACACCGAAAATGTCAGGATAAATGGCAGCCACCCCCCTGTCGAGCGCTTCCTTTTGTGCTTCAACACCAATTTTAACAGGAGGAAGGCCTGGTATCCCCATTTCCATTCTGACAAATTTCTCATTTGTAGCCTTTTCAATCTGGTCAACCAGTTTTTTAATTTCCCGGATGGAGGCGTCACCGATCTTGGGAATCCCGCTTTCTGAGATTATTCTTTTCACAATCTCGTAATTTAGTGGTGTATTCTTCATTGAATCAATACTTTAGTAGAATGAATAAATCGCTTGTTAAGAGAGGAACAAAAATATTAAAAATAAGTACCGAAAAAACCTAAATTTCAGGAATTTTTAGTTTTGTGCTAATTTGTAAAGATTTTAAAAAAGGAGTCAGGGTGGGGGGAAGGGTGAAAGGGCTGTCGTTGTTGTTGACAGACTTCAGGAACTTTTAGGTTGTTATGGTTTTCAATGGCTTAAATTTCACAAAAATCAGATTTTTCTAAATATCCAAACTGCTAATTAATGCCTATCCTCTCATTTATCTCACCGCTAATCTTATCTTCAACAACTTCTCCAGCAATATTTCCATAAAATCCAGTTTAAGCATATTGGCGCCATCAGAGAGTGCTTGCGCAGGGTTAGGATGTGTTTCGATGAAAAGACCATCAGCTCCGACTGCTATTGCTGCTTTAGCCACAGTCTCGATTAGATCAGGGCGTCCACCTGTAACGCCTGCTGGTTGGTTTGGCTGTTGGAGTGAGTGTGTACAATCGAGTATGACCGGAACATTATTTTGCTGCATCACTGGAATCCCCCTGAAATCAATCACCAGGTCCTGGTAGCCAAAAGTAGTTCCTCGTTCTGTTAAAATGATGTTCTCATTGCCTGCGTTTCTGATTTTATCCACTGCGAATTTCATGGCTTCGGGTGAGAGAAACTGCCCTTTCTTGATATTGATCGTCTTACCTGTATTTGCAGCCGCGACGAGTAACTCTGTTTGCCTGCAAAGGAAAGCAGGTATTTGCAAAACATCAACATATCCGGAGGCCAGCTCCGCCTCCCGGCTCGTGTGTATGTCAGTAACCACTGGAATATCGAAGGTTTCACCAACTTTTTTAAGGAGTTCAAGTGCATGCTCATCCCCGATACCTGTGAATGAGTCGGCTTTGGTTCGGTTGGCCTTGCGGTAGGATGCTTTGAAAATAAAAGGGATTTTCAATTGGGTAGTGATGGCAAGTAGTTTTTCGGCAATTTGAAAAGGCATCTGATCATTTTCGATCACGCAGGGTCCAGCCATCAAAAAGAAATTTCCGGAATTGATATGCTTGATTCTTGGGATATTGAGTATAATTTTTTCTTTCATGTCTCATTGGTTTGGTATGTTTTGCAAAAGTCGACAAATAATCAATAACCATATTTTTTACCCCAGCGCTTGTTCAGCCATTTCCTGCTCTCTTCTTCCCGGCTGTTTTTTCCCGGATCATAAAACCGGGTTCCTTTTATTTTCTCGGGCAAAAATTCCTGGTCAATAAAATTATCGTCAAACTGGTGTGCATATTTGTAATCTTTTCCATATCCAATTTCTTTCATCAGGCGGGTAGGGGCATTACGCAGGTGGAGAGGTACAGGCAGGTTTCCGGTTTTTCTCACCAGATCAAGCGCCTCATCTATGGCCAGGTAAGTTGAATTGCTTTTTGCAGAGGTTGCCAGATAAACTGCAGTCTGAGAGAGTATAATCCTCCCTTCGGGCCAGCCTATTTTGTTAATGGCATCAAAGCAGGCATTGGCCAGCAGAAGTGCATTCGGGTTGGCATTTCCAATATCTTCGGAGGCAAGGATCAGCATTCTGCGGGCAATAAATTTAGGGTCTTCGCCACCTTCGATCATGCGTGCAAGCCAATAAACGGCAGCATTGGGATCGCTACCGCGCATCGATTTGATGAATGCTGAAATGATGTCGTAATGCTGTTCACCGGCTTTATCATACAGTGCAAGATTCTGTTGAATTGCCTGTAGAACCGAATCATTGGTAACTTGTACTTCTGTTTGCCCTTTCCCTGAATTTACTTTCACAACCAGCTCGATGGCATTAAAAAGCTTTCGGGCATCTCCTCCTGAAGTTCTGAGCAGGGCTTCATTTTCGATGATTTTGATCTTGTTCCCGGTAGCTGTTTCGAGTTTTTCAACCGCCAGTTTTAATAATAGCTCAAGGTGCTGCTTTTCCAGCGATCGCAGGATATAGACCTGGCAACGTGAAAGTAGCGGGGAGATGACTTCAAAAGAAGGATTTTCTGTTGTGGCGCCAATCAGTGTGATGATACCGGTTTCCACGGCGCCCAACAAAGAATCCTGCTGTGATTTGCTGAACCGGTGGATTTCGTCGATAAACAGGATGGCATTTTGTTCGGAGCGTGCACGTTCAATGACTTCTCTGACTTCCTTAACCCCTGAACTGACAGCACTTAAGGTATAAAATGGCCGGTTAAGGGTATTTGAAATAATAAAGGCTAAAGTTGTCTTTCCCACACCTGGAGGACCCCAAAGTATCATCGAAGGGATATTCCCTGATTCGATGCTCCTCCGAAGAATGGCATTTTGACCCAGTAAATGCTCCTGGCCAATGTAACCTTCGAGGGTTGCAGGTCTGAGCATTTCAGCGAGTGGTTTTTGTTGTTGCACTACTCGTCAATGGTTTCGATTACTGTCCCTGCTTCGTTGTACTTCAGCGTTTTCTTATCCGTCACTCCGCCTGCTCCATCGTAGTAAATAAAGCTCTCGCTGACCAGGTCATCACCCACCCAGTTGTAGTTAATCTTGTAAGTTGGGAAACCTTGCTTGTTCGACGTCACATCTTCAATTACCTTGCCTTCAGCGTTGTGTTTATATACATTTTTTGCCCATGAAGTTTCGTTTCCGTTCTCATCATAACCAATAAAAAGATTCTCAATTTTCCAGTCTTTGTCGTTGTATTTGATGTAGTTAACATTCGACATCACCGGTCTTTCATCAGGTGTAAATTGATAAAACCTTTGCTCAACCCTTCGCTGACGTTCGTCGTAACGATAGGTGTAACGGTTTTTACGGCTGATGTTTCCCTGGTTATCATAGTCGTTTTCAGTCCGTTCAATAAGATTACCGTTTTGGTCAAATTTGTCCACGATGGATTCGCGTTTCGCTTTCCCCCGATCGAACTTGTTGGCAAATCCTGGTTTAGCATCCGTTTTCATCACATTTTGCTGAACTCCGGAACTATTTGTTTTTGATGGAGGAACAATCACCTGTGATTCTCCATTTTCACCTTGTTTATCTTTATTTCCAGTGCAATTGGCTAACAGGAGTACCGGTACAAGAAGTAATAAAAATTTGATCATCTTCATATCATTAAAACTTTAGATTAACATTTTAAAACCATGAAAATAATTAACGATAGTTTGTCATTTGAGGTATTTATTCAAATAAAATTGGGTATAGTCGCAAGCAAAACTGAACTTTTTCCTGACACCTGCCAGGATGCAAATTTCCGAATTTTTATCGAATGAAAAAGTTGATAAGCGCCTACATAATGTTAGCAAGAGAACACCCTGAATCTGATTTTCAACTTTAAGAGTTTTCTGGCAGAGACTAAATACCAATTAAGAATAACTATTGGCAGGAAATCCACATGCCGGGAGCTTTTTCTGAATTCTAAAAGCGAAATTGAAGCCCTATTTTAAACTAAAAAACTCATCGAGATTGTAACCCTCGCGAGTGAGTGATTTGCGATGCTGAATGTAAAAATCCCGGATTGTATTGATAGAAGTAGCAAAGGTGACGCCGTAATTGATGTTTTTCACGCGTGTGACAAAAAGATCACCTTCATAAGGCAAATTGGGGTTATAGGTTTCCTGGTGGCTTTCCTTTTCTGGTCTGATGATGTTACTGAATGTTGCTGAGGCCGATTTGGCGATTCCGACCAGCTCAAAAAGCTGATCATTTTCACTGAGGGCAAGAATCAGACTGCCGCTTCCTCCTGGGTTAAAGGTGGCATCTACAATAAAATCGCCACTTGTCGAAGGATTGGGGTTGCCAACCACTGCCCTTGTCAGCATCTGGTGACCGCCTGGAAATCCCATAAGATAAACAGGTGTGCCCCAGTGTAGTGCGTTTGCATTGCCCACTAAATACCTGAACGCCTGTACGTCAGCTGCATCGCTGGGAGAATCGCTGCCCAGGAAGGCCACATCGGGCTTTTGGTCGATGGCGAGGATACGCAACAGAATGTTGGTTTCATTATCTCTGATAAAATTCATCTGTGTTTTTTTAATCGCAATGCTTTCGATAATACCCTCTCTTGAATTGCTGGCGTAAAAAGAGATGACTGTATCAGGGTTTGAGACAATGTGTGCACAGGTGAGAAGTACCATTCCATAGCGGTTGTTTTGCAAAACAGTAGCTGTACCATGCACCGATTCATTAAAAGCCGTTCGCCTTGCATTGCTCCGTTTCAGGTTGATCTGACTGAGTTTTTCCCTGTTCATCTTGTCCGATTCATCAAAATGGTAAACATCGTACTCCACAATACAAAAGAGCTTTTTCACACTCCCGGCAATCTGATCCATATCAACAGAGGCCATTTTTATGGGCAATTCGCTGTGATACTGATCTTCATGGGTTACTGGAATAGCTTTTTGCAAAGCACTTTGACGGCATCCAATAAATGAAAGCAGTGTCAAAGCAATCAGGAAAAATGTTAGAGACCAGCGGAGATTCATGTTGGAGATAATGTTGAACATTTGATTTTAATCGATCAATTCTTTGATATCATTAACGTTAAGATGTTTAATCGGATTATCTGACCGAATAAACATTTCACTCAGTCGCGACTTTTTTTGTTGCAACCTAAGGATTTTTTCTTCGATTGTCCCGAGTGTAATGTAACGGTAAGCAAACACATGGCTGGACTGCCCGATGCGGTGCGAACGGCTGATGGCCTGCAGTTCCACGGCCGGATTCCACCAGGGTTCGAGCAGAAACACATAACCCGCCTGCGTTAGATTAAGCCCAACACCACCGGCTTTAATTGAAATTAAAAAAACATTCCGCGAAGATTCCTTTTGAAATCGCGTGATCACTTCCTCCCGGTTTTGTGTTTTGCCGGTAAGCATGCTGAATCCGATGTTGTTTTCGATGAAATATGCAGCGAAAATTTCAAGATGCCTGACGAAGGACGAGAACACCAGTACTTTATGTCCACCGCTGACCAAGGTTTCGATGTTACGGATTACTTCGCCAAATTTCCCCGAACCATACTTATAATCTGGATTTATCAGGATTGGGTGGTTAGCTATTTGCCGAAGTCTGGTAAGCGCCTGCAACACGACGATAGCAGCATTTGATGAGCCCTCCCGCTCTATACTTTCAAGGATATAATTGCGGATGCTTGATTTTTCTTCAAGATAAAATTTTTGCTGCTCTGTTGTCATTTCGCAGAAAATGAAATCCTCAATCAGGTCGGGCAATTCTTTCTCAACCTCAGCTTTTGTCCGGCGAAGAATCATTGGTCTGATGAGTGTTTGTAACTTTTCGAGCCGCTCTTTGTCCCCGTTTTTTTCAATAGGGTTAGCGAAGTAGCGTTTAAAAAATGCCTGGTCGCCGAGAAGTCCCCGGTTGAGAAAGTTCATCTGCGACCATAGGTCGGTGAGATTGTTTTCAATAGGTGTGCCGCTTAGGGTAATTTTAAAGCTGGAATTGAGTTTCAGCACACTGCGTGCAATTTTTGACTGTGGGTTTTTGATGATTTGGCTTTCATCAAGGATAATGTAGTCAAAATTAAAAGCTTCCAACTCTTTCAGATCATTCCGGATTGTACCGTAAGTAGTGAGGATCAGGTTTACCTGATTAAATTTCTCGACCAGATCAAATCGCTGCGGGCCGGTGTAATTTAAGTACATCAGACCAGGTGCAAACTTATTTATTTCATTCACCCAGTTATGGATTAACGAGGCTGGCATGACGACCAGCGATGGCTTTGCAATAAATTGACCAGGCTCCGGATCAGAAAATAAAACCAGCTGCCCCCGACTTGTTGCCGTGGGTAATATTTTTTGCTGCCCATGCAATTCATTTTTCCGCTGCAAAAGCAGGGTAATGGTTTGCAAAGTTTTACCCAATCCCATATCGTCGGCAAGACAGCCCCCAAGCCGGTATTTCTTTAAAAATTCAAACCATTGAAATCCTTCCTTTTGATACGATCGCAATTCGACTTTCAACCCTTCAGGAATCTGTGGTTTTTTAGCCAACATTTTCCTGCCTATCTCTTCAAGTGTGACAATACTCTGCTTCAGTTTTTCGTCAAAAGCCTCCTGAACAAGCGACGTTCGTGTTTTGTGAACCCGAATTCCGTTTTTGGTTTTTACACCGAACGTTACTAATCCTGTATATTTGACAAACCATTCCTCAGGCAAAATAGCGATGCGTCCGTCGGGTAACAAGTACTCCCTGATGCCCTCAATCAAATGGTTACGCAATTTGAAGACTGGAATCTCAAATTCTTCTCCAAACCGGGCAATAGCGTGGATGTCGAACCAATCGTTATCTTCATTCAGACCAATCTCCATTTCAACAAAACCGGTGTAATAATTGGCATTACCCAACTCCTGTCTGATCTCAAAACCTTTTTCCGTCAACTTTTTTGTGTTTTGGTTCAACCAGTTGACCAGGGCATATTTGTTGGTTTGCCGCTCAGGGTAAAGTGCGGTGTCAACAAGAAATTTATTTTCGCCGGCAGCAACCAAGCCCATTTGGGTCAAACTTTCCTCTACCAGTTTTTCAAAGGTTTTATCTCTTTTCAGGATTTCAAATGCAGGCGAAGAGATATCGCCGTTGAATTTGACAAATACCTGAGAGGTCTGATTGGGTGTAAATGTTTTTTCGCCATAAATCAGATATAAAAACAATCCCGGCAATCCCTGCAGGTCATTTTCCAAAGAGAGCGCCGCCCGTTTATCCGTAATTACTTCCTTGATGCTGATGCCTTCGGTATAAACCGGAAAATCGCGTATGCACTTCTTTACGAATGTTGAGTAATACTCTTTCTCGATGCGTTCGGGTACGGAGATAAATTCCTTGTTGAAAAAAATTTCCAGTTTTTTGCCGTCTACTTCTTCAGTAAAATGGAAAAGATGTCGATCCAGCAATAACCAACACGGTTTGTTGGTAATAATCATACCGCTTTTTCCGGTGAGTGAAATCACGTTTTCGTTGTGGCGGATGGTTTGAAAATAGTGGGTTTCGTGAGGCATTTTGATGAAGTTGAAAACAATCTTGGCAGGTTCGGACTCCACTTTTACTTCATCGGCTCTATAAACCACATTCTTGGTTTCACGGAAAAACATTGGGATTTTTTCGGCAGCCATTATTGCAATACACTTCGCCATTTGTTTTTCGATAAATGGTCGGATGAATTTGGCTACATATTCCGGTTCAACTTTTTTAACAAAGTCACGTGCTGAAATCCTTTGGTTTGTAAACCGTTTAGTAATATGCAGGTCATTATATTCCTCCACCAGCATTACAATTTCTAATTTGCCGATCGACAGTAAAGAGTGGTAATGATCAAGATTTACCATCGAAATCCTGTCAATGATATCAAAATAGTTCTTACCAGAATCCTCTAAAAGGAAAGGGTAGAGTACCTGCCCGAACTTTTTATGCTCCTGAATTAAGACTGCAAAAAAGCGCCTCATAGTGATCGAATGCTAAACCGGCAAAGATAAGGGGAGAATTGGGTACAGAAAATGGTAAAGAGGAAATTTTTTCAACTCATGAGTGTGTCCTTGAGTTATTTTGATCCAATTGTATTCATAATAAGTCTCTTTTCGCCGTTTAATGTCTGGTTGCTTACTCTTTTGAATCCGCGTGATTGTGCAACGATCGTTTTCACGTCATCTTCGATAAAAGTGTAGCCGTAGCTGGTCGTAGTTTTCAAAGGAGGGAACGGACTTGTTTGCCCGTTAAGCACCAGCATTTCGCTACCAAAGGGTTCGGCGCAGATGAAAGTTTCAGGAATCTGAACTACTTTATTGACTTGATCCGAATTGACATAATAATCGTTCATCAGCAGTACTTTTGATCCATCGGCCATGTAATAAACAAACCGCAGGTAGCACTCATGATTCGTCCGGACGTACAGCAACAGGGTGTCATTTTCAGCAAACAGAAGATTCTCATTTCCTTTGTTCGTCAACAATTCCAGGTTCAATCCTCCACCTACGATTTCATTTTCCGTAAAAACTTTATTCCTGGCGCCGGCTTCTTCAAACTTCTCAGGGAGCCAGCTCAGATTGTTTTTTACCAACCAGTCTTTTGCCAGCAAAGCTTCGGCGCCTGCAATTAGAGAGCCACTTAAGCTGCAAACCGTTGCAATCAGTCGTAACCGGTCGTTTTCAACCCAGTAAACACCGGTCAGTAAAGCGTCAACTGCGGAGTGCTCAATGTTAGCTGAAGGTTCAACAACGGAAATCTTTTTCTCAATGATTTTTTGCTTTAACAATGGAAGAAATGCTCCGGAAAAGTTCGCAGCCATTCGGCTATCCTGGTATGTAAAGGGGAATACCTGAAGGATTACGTTTTTTTCTTTCAGTGCTGAGGCAATAGCATCAGCGAGAATACTGGATGCTTCGTCAGGGTTCGTAGCTACGATGTTTGAAATTTCTTCTAATCCCCGGCGCACCTGTGCGGTGAGCTGCTGTAAATCACCCTGGTGAACCTGTCTGGTGAGTGCCTGAACAATGGCTGATCCGCTCTCGATTTCAGCAAGCAATGGAAGACAATCGCGGTATGACTTCAGGGCAGATTCATTTTTATTTTCTGCCCGGTATTGTTCAGCTTCATTCAAAAGCATTACAACCGTCTCCCGCTTCTGATTCAGCGAGGTTTCATAGAAATCTCGCAAATCCGAAATCCTGACATAAACAAATGCATACAATTGTTTCCCCTTTTTGTCTTCCCACGTTTCCGATTTCAGCCCGGTTAGCTCTGCGTTGGCAAATGAAACCGTGGTTTGGGTAAAATTTTCTCTGTAGGTGTTGGTATTTTCTTCTGAAAATAACAGACTTTGACTTGTTACAGTCACACTGATACTCTCAATTAGTTCAGCCCTGGCAAAATCATTGAGGACACGAAACTGCTCATCAATCGATTTTGATGCTTCTCTTTTTGCACTGGAAAAGCCAGTGAGGTAGAAGTCAGCAGGGTAGTTTTGCCGGCGACTGTCAAAATCCACCCATGAAGGGACCTGAGCATCAATTTGGAAAGAACACATGAACATAAAAATGACCACATTGATTCGAAGGGCAATTGATTTTTTCATTTTGAAATTTGAATAAAATGGTTTGCTGAATTAAAGTAGGTCCTTGATTTTATTTACAATCACTTTGGCCATTTTGTAGTTGGATTCATGTGTCCAGCCGGCGATGTGAGGTGATAAGACAACATGATCCGATTGTACAATGTATTTGAAATCTTCGGGCAGATTTGCTTTGTTGATGCCTTCGAATGATAGTTTTTCATATTCGATCACATCAAGGGCTGCGCCCTTTACCTTCCCGGATTTAAGATTTTTCACCAGATCAGCGGTTTTCAGCACTTTGCCGCGGGAGGTATTGATCAGGTAAATGTTCTTTTTAAATTGGTTGATAAACTGATCATCAACCAGGAAGGTCGTTTCTTCAGTCAGTGGAATGTGGAGGCTCAGGATGTCCGTTTTTTCAAAAAGTTGTTCCAGCGTTGATTCTTCAACATATTGGTCTGTGAATTGGGATTTGTACTTATCGTAGGCGATCACTTTTGCACCAAAGCCGGCAAGTCGTTTTGCAAATGCTCCACCCATATTCCCATAGCCAATTATCCCGACTGTTTTCCCTTCAATTTCGACACCCCGGTTGCCTTCCCTGATCCAGATGCCTTCTCTTACTTCCCTGTCAGCCTTTCTGAGGTTGTTGAGCAGCATCAACAGCATGCCGAGCGTGTGTTCACCCACGGCATCTCGATTGCCTTCGGGGGCATTAAGACATTGAATACCATGTGATTCAGCATACTCTACATCTATATTTTCCATGCCTGCGCCAACCCGGCCAATGAATTTCAGTTGTGCAGCCTTGCTCAGAATAGTTTTGTCAAGCAGGATTTTGCCTCGAATGATAATCCCGGTGTATTGTTGGATTACAAGGTGATAATCAGCGGTTGAGTAGTTCTCGAAATAATCGCATTGAAAACCAAGATCAGTAAGATCTTGTTGTAAAACCGGATGAACAGTATCAATAAAAAGGACTTTTGGTCTGGCCATAGATGAGAGATGATTTGGCCACGAAATTATTCAATTTTGGTCAGATCGCTGTTTAGTTTGTTCATTTCATTGAGTATAAAAGTCACTGCATTAAATTTGAACCTGTCACTGGCGCGAAGTATCATTGCCAGGTCGGTTGGGTATTCTTCTTCTTTGGTGCCAACCAGTTCAACTGTCTCCGGCATCAGGGCGTTGAGGTCGCCTTTGAAAGTGGCTGAGCGGTTGTAGAATTTAGTTTCACCGGAAATATTCCTGCTGGCAATAACTTTTCCCGTAACCATATTTTTAATCTCCACCTGGCCACCAATGAGTAAAGCCTTTTCTTTAACAGTTTCTGAAACATAACAGGCGATGGTTTTTAGTAAAGGAAATTCTATTTTTCGTCCCAGGCTGTCGTAGATAAAATTACCCTCTTCATCCAGCTTGTAGCCAATTCCATCCTGAACTTTGGCAGTTTCGACATAATAGACTTCCCGGGTGTTTTCGGGTGAAATTTTTACATCCCTGATGTCAATTTCGATGGTGTAATTGAACTGATCTGCCTGGTTCTGTTTTTTGTGAAACTTAAACCGTTCAGTGTTAAGTGATGACAGGTCGAGATATTTTAATTCCTTCTCCAGTTCGTTGGGAAGGTATTCTGTGTAAGAGTTCGTCACTTTGTATAAAATGTGGACAGGTACAATCATTTTGAAATTGCCAAGCAATTCTTCCACATCTTTGAAGCCAGGAGTCAATTCATTTGCTTTCAGAAGATTTTCATATGCTTGCTGATGATTTTGGTGGGAGTCCGTTTCCAATAGTTTTTTAGCAGTGGCATAGTGAAACATAGTCGCTTTATTTCGTGCCTGTTGCATGTAGGCGGAATAGTCGGAGGGGACAAATTGCATCAGCCGTCGGGTTGTGTCAGGAAGTGTTTTAATTTTATCCTGACTGCTATCAAGTTGCTGGTAATGCAGCAGAACATCATCCCAGATGTCAGGCTGGCCCGATAATTTAAGCTTTTCAATGTTTGCCAGGTTACCGCCTGAGGACTCGATCATGACATAATCAAGCTGGGCAATTTTTTCGGGGTGGGTGGGGTTTTTCTGTAAGGTGAGGATAAGAGCATCCACTGCATCGTCATATTTCTTTTGCTCAATCAATTTGTTTGTATTGGAGCATGAGAGGAGAAAAACGACTGCTAACAGGCTCATAATCTTTTTCATAGTTGTATCCATTATCATAAAATTTTATACATCAGGAAAACATTTAAGCATTTGAACTAACAATTTTCAGTTCATAAGAATTAAAATCTTATTTTCGAAGCCTGAAATTATCTGCTGATTAAGAAAAAAATCGGGCAGTTTAAGAACAATTTTAATACCAAAGAAACAGAAAAGATATGTGGACATATCTGGCCCGGTTGATATTGAGAAGAAGATACTGGAATCTTGCGATGATCACTCTGCTGACTATTTATATGGGTTACAATGCCCGGCGGGTCAGCCTTTCATATGAAATGACCCAAATGCTTCCCCCCACCGACGAAACCCGGATTGTCTATGACAAGTTTAAAGAAACCTTCGGAGAAGATGGAAGCGTTATTTTTATTGGTATTCAGGATACAAATTTTTTCAAGGTCGGGGAGTTTAACGACTGGTACGACCTGACCGAAAAAATTCATCAAATCGAAGGGGTTGAGGGAGTGGTTTCAATCTCAAAATTGTATAACCTGGTCAAAAATGACTCGCTGCAGAAATTTGACATGCGTCCTGTTTTTTCTGAAAAACCCAAAAGTCAGGAGGAGTTGGACAGCCTTGTAAAGGTTGTTTTCTCCCTTCCGTTTTATGAAGGTATGCTATTCAATAAAGATAGCCATTTTACCCTGATGGCTGTGACTTTGGACAGGGATGTCCTGAATACACGCGATCGTGTCGGATTGATTTATAGTATTAAAGAGGCCGGTGATCAGTTTGCTGAAACCAACAACCTCAACATTCATTACTCAGGACTTCCATATATTCGCACCATCACTGCCAAAAAAATCGAAAGCGAGTTGTTGTTGTTTGTAATCCTCTCTTTGGTTGTTGCCTCGATTATTTTGATGATATTTTTCAGAAACTGGAAAATTGTTACGGCTACCATGTTGATAGTTGTAATCAATGTAGTGTGGGTAATGGGTTTCATTCATCTATTTGGTTACAAGATCACCATTCTGACAGGAATCCTTCCTCCATTGCTCATCGTGATTGTAGTCGAAAATTGTATATTTCTCCTCAACAAGTATCAATACGAAATTCGCCGGCATGGTAACAAAATCAAGGCGCTTACTCGTATTGTGATGTTGATAGGTAACGCAAACCTGCTGACAAATACTACAACTGCAGCCGGTTTTGCTGCATTCATTGTAACAGGCAATCAGTCGCTGATTGAATTTGGACTGGTGGCCTCCATCAGCATCATGGTGGCTTATTTCATGACTTTATTCCTCATCCCGATATTTTTCAGTTTTCTGGCCGCCCCTTCTTCAAATCATACCCATCATTTGGAAGTTGGCATCGTAAGTCGAATGGTGGAGAAAATTGTTCTGATTGTGCAGCACCGTCGAAATGCTATTTACATTACAACCATATTAGTGACTTTACTTGGTTTTTATGGCATTTCGCTGCTTAAAACGACCGGCAACATTGTGGATGATATTCCTCACAGAGATCCGCTCTATCGCGACCTCATGTTTTTTGAAGATAACATAAAAGGGGTAATGCCTCTTGAGATTTCCATTGACACACGGAAGCAAAGGGGAGTGTTGCAAATGTCCAATATTCGGAAAATTGATGCGCTGCAAAATGTCCTTTCAGCGTATCCTGAACTTTCTAAGCCTCTTTCGATCGCTGAGGTGGTGAAATTTGCAAAACAATCGTTTTATGGTGGGAATGAGGCCATGTATAGCCTGCCTAACAATCAGGAACGAAACTTCATTATGCGTTACGTGCCAGATATGAAAAGCGACCAGCGAACACTTGTCAATTCATTTGTGGATACCAGTTTGCAACTGGCCAGAGTAAGCGTGCAAATGGCCAATATCGGAACCAATGATATTCAGCGGATTAAGGATGAACTGGTTCCGCGCATTGATTCTATTTTTCCTCCTGATCAGTTTGATGTGGATATTACCGGAACCAGCGTGGTTTTCCTCAAAGGAACCGAATATCTTGTCAGCAATTTGTTGATGAGCCTTTTACTCGCATTGGTTATCATTTCAATCCTGATGGCGCTCCTTTTCACTTCTGCAAGGATGGTTATCATTTCGATGGCGCCAAACCTGATTCCGCAACTAATGACTGCTGCGATGATGGGGTTCCTTGCGATTTCAGTAAAGCCATCCACTATTTTGATCTTCAGCATTGCATTGGGAATTTCGGTGGACAACGCCATTCATTTTCTTTCCCGCTACCGGCTTCAACTCAGACTTAACCAATGGGCGATAAAAGTTTCTGTTATTAATGCTTTGCGTGAAACCGCTTTTAGCATGATTTATTCTTCGGTAGTGCTATTTTTCGGTTTTATCATTTTTACACTTTCTTCCTTTGGTGGTACAGAGGCACTTGGGTACCTGATTGCTTTCACTTTGCTGATGGCTTTATTGTCTAACCTTTTTGTGCTGCCTTCGTTGTTGTTGACCATGGATAAGAGAATTACAACGAAGAGATTTTCTGAACCATTGCTTGAGATATTTGATGAAGAAATTGATATTGAGTTGGATGATCTGAAAATTGAAGCAATTGACACAAGAGGCATTGCCTGATCTGCATTTTTTAGATCATATTTGAATTTAATAACGTTTAAAAACAAAACATAATGAAAGGTATTATTCTTGCCGGAGGCGCAGGTACCCGCCTTCATCCTTTAACGCTGGCCATCAGTAAACAATTGATGCCCATCTATGATAAACCGATGATCTATTACCCGCTCTCGGTACTGATGATGGCTGGAATACGTGATGTGCTGATAATTTCAACACCAACCGACCTGCCCAATTTCGAAAAGCTGCTTGGCGACGGTTCACAGATTGGTTGCAATTTCAGTTACAAGGTGCAGTACATTCCCAATGGGCTTGCACAGGCTTTTGTGCTAGGCGAAGAATTTATAGGTAAGGAAAAAGCCGCTCTGATTCTTGGCGACAACATCTTTTACGGATCAGGTTTGCAAAATCTATTGCAGGAAAATAATGATCCGCAGGGTGGGGTTGTTTTTGCTTACCATGTTTCGGACCCGGAGCGTTATGGTGTGGTGGAGTTTGATAAGAACAACAAGGCCATTTCGATCGAAGAAAAACCAAAGCTGCCAAAATCAAATTTTGCAGTACCGGGGCTTTATTTTTACGACAATAGTGTGGTGGATGTAGCCAAAAATATCAAACCCAGTGCACGGGGTGAGTACGAAATTACTGACGTTAACCGCTATTACCTGGAGCATGGGAAATTGAAAGTAGGATTACTGAGCCGGGGGACTGCCTGGTTGGATACCGGTACATTTGAATCGCTCCTCCAGGCCTCGCAGTTTGTCGAAGTGATCGAGAAAAGACAAGGGTTGAAAATTGGCTGCATTGAGGAAGTGGCGTACCGGATGGGATTTATTGATCATGATAAACTGGTGGAAATCGCGCAGCCACTTTTGAAAAGCGGATACGGGGAGTACTTGCTGAAATTGGTAAAGAAATGACTAAAAGAACGGATTACAGATAATTAATCGTAATTTGCATGAAAAAGATTGAAATGAAGGAATTTGCAAAATACAAAGCACTGATTGATAAGGCGTTGGATGAAATAATGCTACCCGCCGAGCCAAAGAAACTTTATGAACCCATTTCGTACACATTTGGGGTGGGAGGTAAGCGCCTACGGCCAATACTCACACTTGCTGCCTGTGAACTATTTGGAGGAATCGCTGAGGATGCTGTTGAAGCTGCAGTAGGACTGGAAATTTTTCATAATTTTACCCTTCTGCACGACGACATTATGGACAAAGCGCCTCTCAGACGAGGTAAAGAGACCGTTTTCAAAAAATGGAATTCCAACGTTGCTATACTTTCCGGAGACACAATGTTTGCCTTAACATACCGATATCTTGCAGCAAAACATCACCCACGTTTGAAAGAGTTGCTCGACACTTTTACACAGACAGCCATTGAAGTGTGTGAAGGACAACAGTATGACATGGATTTTGAAACCCGACCCGACGTTACTATTGCTGAATACATCAACATGATAAGAATGAAAACTGCTGTGCTGCTTGGTGCAAGCCTGAAAATCGGTGCGCTGATTAGCCAGGCTGAGGAAGAACAGGCAGGTCTGCTTTATGATTTTGGGATTAACGTCGGCATTGCTTTTCAGTTAAAGGATGATTTGCTTGATACTTACGGGACTGAAGAAAAATTTGGTAAAAGTATTGGCGGAGATATACTGGCTAACAAAAAGACTTTTTTATATTTGAAATGCTTTGAAGTGGCAAGCAATGAAGATCGCGCAAACCTGATAAATTTGTATTCATTTTCGTCTGACCTGCCCCCCGGTTTAAAAATTAAGCAGGTGATGGATATTTACAATCGTTACAATATCAAAGATGAGGCAATTGCTGAGATGGGAAAATTTTTTGGTACGGCAATCCAGGTAATGAATTCTGTAAAAGCAGATCGGCTAAAGAAAAACGTTTTGGTGGATTACGCTGAGTGGCTCTATAAACGGGATCATTAGCCAGTATTAATTAATCCTGATTGTTTTGCACCTAATCCCGGGAAGTGTCGGAACCGACAGATTATTTGAAAATGATTTGCAGGTTCTCCTGGTCTATTTCAAATTCGCCGAATTGCATAAAGGTAATCTCTCCAATCATTACCTGTCCGGTCATCTGGTGGTCAACCTGAAATTCGATATTTTCAAGGGTCATGTTCCCAATTCGCAATGTTTTGGATGTAAATATTGACCTGTTGGCAATTGAACCATCCCGGAATATTTTCTCAGTATCTCCCTGGAAGTCTGCACGCGAAATGGCGCCA
>JACZJL010000149.1 GCA_014860585.1 Bacteroidales bacterium
TGGCTGGTGGTCTGTAACCGTTGAGGTTGCTGATGCTGCAGCCGAAATTACCTATCAGTCCAGATTTGCGCAGGCAGGAACAACAAAATACCAAAAAGCTTTTGAAAATTTCAGTGCAGATCCAACCTTCACCACAACCACTGGCCAGATATGGATTGATGCCAGAAGCGATGGATCATTTACATGGAGTGGCAACGATTTTTACCTTGCTCAAAATAAAATTACCCAAACCCAACCTACGGATGAGCCAACAAACCATCCCACTCTTTTCACCGCCACAACCAACTCAAGCAGTGCCATCACCGTTGCCTGGAACCATAACGATGGTGCAGTACCGGCAACCAACTACCTGATCCTTGCGAAAAAAGGGGCAGGGACTTTTGCTACAGTGGCTGATGGGACTTTTGTTGATGACGACGCCAACTGGGGCGACAACAATGCTGCAATCAATGTTGCCCATAATGAACTGGCATCACAAACTTACCAGTGGACAGGGCTTACACCTTCCACCACGTATGACTTTTTGATTTATCCTTATAATGGAAGTGGAATTGCCGTGAATTACAAAACGGATGGAACAATACCGCCAGCTCAGGCAACGACATCAGCTGCACCGATTATTGTCATCAACGAAGTAGATGCGGATAATCTCGGAGTTGATGCTGCTGAATTTATTGAATTATATGATGGTGGGGTCGGTAATACTGACTTATCCGGACTTGTGGTTGTTTTTTATAATGGAAATGGTGATATTTCTTATGCTGCTTATGATCTCGATGGGAAATCAACAAATGCAAACGGATACTTTGTTTTGGGGAATGCAGGAGTACCAGGGGTTGGATTAGTTTTTGCAAATGATCTTTTACAAAATGGTCAGGATGGAGTTGCGCTTTATCTTGGTGATGCAACATCTTTCCCGAATGGAACAGCGGTAACAGCTTCAAATCTATTAGATGCCTTTGTTTATGATACAGATGATGCTGATGATGCCGGCCTTTTGGTTTTGTTGAACTCTGGACAACCACAAGTTAATGAAAATGGTAGAGGAAATGGTTCTGCCCATTCAAGCCAAAGATTACCCAATGGCACAGGTGGACAAAGAAATACAAGTACCTATGACCAAACTTTTCCAACACCCAATGCACTCAATGATTATCCTACATTTACCTGGACAGGAACTACAGATACTGATTGGGGAACTGCCAGCAACTGGAGCAGCGGCATTGTACCTGACATAACCGTCAATGTAATTATACCCAATGTGGCCATTTTACCCAATGCCCCAGTCATTAATAATGCAGTCAACATCAATTTTTTGAAATTAGCAGTAGGAGGAGCGCTTGAGGTTGGCGCAACCTTAACCATCGAAGGAGATATGGAGATGGAGGGTAATTCTGTTTGTAAAATTAAACCGGCAGGTAAGGGCAAAGTCGGGGGAGACCTCACAATATGGATAGATTCCTTCTTTGATATTTTCCCCTTAGGAGAATTTGAAGTTACCGGCACCCTCACCAACGACGCCGGCGCTACAGGGCTACTGATCGAATCGGATGCCACGGGCACAGGTTCATTGATAAACAGTTCGGAAAATGTACTGGCCACAGTGGAACGCTACCTTGCAAAATACAATGATATTGAAGATCAGATGTTCCATTTTATCTCCTCACCGATTGAAGCACAGGAAATACAACCAGAGTTTGTTGACTTTCTTCCCGATCCGGTGCAGGACTTTTATGCATTCGATGAGCCAACCAATATGTGGATCAACAGCAAACTCGAAAATGGCGATTGGAACGGTGATTTTGATGACAATTTTTTAATTGGTAAAGGGTACCTTGTTGCTTATCCAACTGATGTTACCAAAAACTTTATCGGTGTATTGAATTACTCAGGCATTGAAATTGCCTGCACCAATACCGTAGGTCAGGGTGAAGGCTGGAACCTGTTGGGCAATCATTTCCCCTCAGCAATTGACTGGAGCCTGGTCACCCTTGGAGATGGGATGGATGATGCCTTGTATTATTACGATAATGCGGCACAGAACTACAGGTACTATATACAATTACCAGGAGAGTTAGGCGCCTTAGGAAGTGGTCAGCAGTATATACCGGCCATGCAGGGCTTTATGGTCCATGCAAAAACAACTGGAGTACAAACTGTAACCATTTCAGATGCAGCCCGCACCCACCTCGGACAAAATGTGTTCTACAAATCAACCACTTCGGTTCCCGGCAGCCTTTCATTAAAGGTGAGCAGCAGCGGTTTTGAAGATGAAATGTTTGTTCACTTCACAAATGGGGCTACCACCCAGTTCGACGGCAAATTTGATGCTTTCAAGCTGTCGGGCTACAATGCCCAGGTTCCGCAATTGTACACCATGAGCAGCGACAACAGGAAGTTAGCCATCAACGGACTTCCCGAACTTTCGGAGAGTCTTGAAATACCGGTGTATTTCTACGCTGGCATTGCAGGGCAGCAATCCATTACCGCTGACTTATCCAATTTGGAAACTACCGTTTACCTCATTGACCTGAAAACCGGAACAAACCACAACCTGACCGAAAACCCGGTGTATAGCTTTACCGCTGAGGAAGGCGACAATCCCAACCGCTTCCTGCTGAAGTTTGAGATGGTAGGCATCGGAGAAAATCCAGCCATTGAGCAGACTTCAATTTACTCGCACGGCCAGTCAATTTACATCAGCAGCACCCAGCGTGCAGAAGCGCTGATCTCCGTCTTCAACATCACCGGCCAGCAGGTGTACAGCCAGCAGTTGGTGCTTGACGGGCTGAAGCAGATCACGCTGAATGTTCCCACAGGCTGGTACGTAGTCAAGGCCATCAGTTCCGGAAGTGCAGTCAGCCGTAAGGTGTTTATCCGTTAATCCATCCATTCGTAAACAACAATAAAAACATATCACAATGAAAAAAATAGCAATTCGCACCGCAGCCCTGATGATCCTGATGATGGGATTCATCCTTGTAACACCCACTTTCGCCCAGGATCCGCCACCACCTCCGGGAGGACATGGTGAAACAGGTAACCAACCCCCGGGAGGCGGAGCGCCGGTTGGCTCCGGTCTCGTCATCCTGCTTTCACTGGGCGCTGCCTATGGCGGGAAGAAGGTGTATGAGATAAGGAAAAGGGAATAAAAGCCCAGGGAGACGAAGAGCACTTAGAGAAGAGGATATTGAGATTGAGGTTTAGGCTAAGGTTGAGGTTTTTCCATTCAACCTTAACCTGAACCTCAACCTCAACCTCAACCTCAACCTCAACCTCAACCTCAACCTCAACCTCAACCTTAACCTCAATCTTCTACCAATCACGCAAGTGCACATTTAGTGACACGGATGGCAGCCCTGCTTCAAAATTTAGTATGATCGCCGATTGAATCGCCGGAATCGATACTGTCGGGAAACCATAGCGATGGTATCACTCCAGTGATGGTATCGCTTTTTTTGCGCCCGTTTGTTCAGACGATGTATTCGGAGGATGTGTTTGGACGAAGTTTTCGGATAATAAGTTTAGTCGATGTGTTCAGACGAGGCTCCAGCCTCATCTGGTCTATCCCGGCAGGCAATTTTTTCATTTTTGTTATCCTCGCCCCTTACTGCCCGACTGGTCAGGCGGGGATGCAAAAGAGGGAAACAAAGGAACCATTTGCTGAAGGTTATTGGGAGTGGCCTGATCAAAATTTCGCAAGTTTTCAAGGGAAGGATTGCAGGGCTGGCCTATAGCAAGCGATACAGAAGCAAGCGTTGGCCTGTGTGCAGGTGCGGCTTGTATCGCGTGAGCAATCCGATCCGTAGAAAACCAGAAATTTTTATCAAGCCTTGATCTTTTGGTACTTTTGGATTAAGCCAAAAGTACGGAATCTGTCAAATGAAAAACCTTTTTCTTG
>JACZJL010000150.1 GCA_014860585.1 Bacteroidales bacterium
TAATTGGGATTCAGTGAATCAATGTTATCGGCTGTTCCGAGTACCTGGGTGATGAGTTGATCGTTTGACCAGCCGGGGTGATACGATTTCAGCAATCCCAGGCTGCCAGCCACCATCGGCGTGGCCATGGATGTTCCCGACCCAGGGCCATACGTGTTATTGGGAAGGGTGCTCAGGATTCCTCCTCCGGCGCCACCTCCGGGAGCAGAAATGTCAACCGCCAGATTGAAACATGAATACCCTGTTTTGGTATCATCCGTATTTACTGAAGCCACGGAAATTACGTGTTGGTAGTCGGCGGGATAGGACAAGTCTGAGATATTTTCATTCCCTGCGGCTGCCAGGATTATACTCCCTAGTTCCGCTGCGTAAGATACTACTTCCTGGTTGGCAATGGAATAGCTTCCCCCTCCCCAGCTGTTGGAAATAATGTCCGCTCCGTTTTCGGCGGCATAGATGATCCCGTCATAACCCATATAAATGAAGTTATCCTGCCCGGTACGTATTGCCATTACCTTCAGGTTCCAGCTTATGCTGGCAATTCCTGCCTGGTTATTGGTAGCGCCGGCAGCTATACCCGCACAATGAGTTCCATGGCCATTTTCGGGATTGCCCGGAAAAGGATTGGGATCGTTGTCGTTTGTCATGAAATCCCAACCCAGCAGGTCATCCGTAAAGCCATTGGCATCATCATCCACGCCGTTTAAATCACCGGGATCGAGCACCCACTGGTTGTTGATATACTCCATGGTGTGCCCGTCGCCGTCGGCATCTTCGGCAAGGTTTTGCCAGATGTTGCTGATGAGGTCTTCATGATCCCAGTCCACACCGGTGTCGTTGATGGCAATGACGATTTCCTGTGTTCCGTTTTCCCCTTTGTGAATGTCCCAGGCTTCCGGAGCATGGATCTGCGGCAGATGCTGCAACTGCGGCCACAGGACATCGTTGGGAATTTCGGCCAGGCGTTCGATCGGGATGGGCTCGGCATACTCCACGCCCGGGTCGGCGGCAAAGGCTGCTGCTACTTCCTCAACCGGAAACGTTTCCGGAAAGGAGAGCCTGTAAATCCTTGAAAGATCGGGCAGGTCTGGCCGCAGTTTGGCCGGGTTGTAACGGAAGCGCTTTTCGAGTTGAAAGACCTCAAAAAGGGCTATCTTCTCATCCAGCGACTGAACGCCAAAGCTGACTATTCCTGTTTGCTTTCCGAAATCGCCGAGACCGGGTTTGAGCTTTATGGAAATTTGTCCAAGGAAGAATTGGTCATGTGGGCTGAACCGTCTGTGGGCCTTGTTAGCAGTGAAGTTTGTGTTGTTTTCCGGTTTGTCAGGGACTTCACGCATACTCCCACTGAAAGAGAGGAGAGCGAAAAAGAAAATTGAAAATATTGTAATTGTTTTCATGAATATGGGTTATTTGATCTTTTTAACTCTACTAATGGACAATAAAAATTTTTGATTCTTCCTTTGAGGTATAGGATGGTTCGGTTGCTGAAATTTTGAATTCATATTCTCCCTTTGGATAGGTCTTAAATAAATAATAGGACGCTGAATAGACATTGCTTGTCGGGTAATATTCAAGATTCAGCCGCTCCACTGATCCATCAGGTTTGATCAATTCAGCCGTAACCATCGTTTTTTGGTTATAAGTCTGCGACATTAAGTCAGTGACCGTAATCCACACTTCTATTTTCTCTCCCAGGCTGTAAGTTTCTTTTTGGGTGTTAATTTTGATTTCAAAATCCTTTTTAGTCGAAACAATTTTTTTGATTGGTTCGGAAGCCTTGCCATCATACATTAAATAAGCTGATATGTTGTATGCCCCTCCAGGGATACCGTTGGTTATCCAATCTGCGGTTACCTGTAAAGATTTCTGAGGAGGAATGATCGTGTCACATGCATAGTCCATCATCACAGTGGATGAACCATCATTTCTAACCACAATCCTTGCAGTTGAATACAAAGAGTCAGGAAATCCATTACTAAAGTGAGCTGAACAATGTAAAGTATCTCCAATATTAAATCCATTATCAGGGTCGGGGTTAATATCCAATAACTGAGCATCTGCTTTAAAGCCACCTATAGAAAAGCCCTGAAGTTCCTTGTCCAGCAACAGACCATTTTGTAAAACTGAAATTTCAAAATAGTACATGCCTGTTTTCTGGTTGTTTGAAATCCATGATAAAGCTACATTTGTGGTGTCAGGATTAAAGTTTCTGGAAATAACTGGGATTGTTTCATCCACAGGTTCAAATCCACTATTTAGCACCCTGGTTTTGATTTCAGCCATCATTGAACGATCAGACCTATTGTTAATGTTGGCAACAACATTCAATTTCCCTCCCGGAGTTATTAAATCAGGATTTGTATTAATTTCTTCAACAAATAAAAAGGATTCGATGTAATTAATGTTGAATGAATAATCTCTGTAGAATTTAATATCCGTAGATTTCTTGGTGTAATAAAAGGGGTAAACAGTAATGGCTAAATCCTGGTTACCGTTTGGCTGTTCAATCACCAGCCAGTCAAAAATCTGTTCCTTACCAGGTATAGTCTTCATGTTTTTTTTGGAGTTTTTTCGGAAACAAAGATTGTCTGTTGAAAAATCGGCCACAGGTAAGATAAGACCTGTGCTTTTCTCAGGTTCCGATCTGCTTTCCAGCGTAATACTTTGGATCTTGTATTTCCTGTCTATTTTCACCATTTGGGTATATGTCGGGACGATGGGTTCTTTGTCCACTGAAAAAGAGGAAGGCCCGTTAACATTTGGAATGATCACCCGATCTATTCCACCAATGTTTTGAACTTCATAGTTTGGAACGGAGATTTTTATGTTTCCCGGAGGTTCCTGGTATTCCTGAGGAAAGCTATAGTGGCCAATACTTTCAGTGTGCAATCCTTCCTGATCTTGATCGGATGCCCAAAAATTCCATGGGTCTGGATTAATATTTGGACCTCTGTAAATGTGCGACAATGAACTAAATGAGGGTTCGGGTTGTATTGAATTATTCACTTTTTTTGTCATTGCCGAGCAGGTTAAGTTTAGCACAGGTAAACCTCTCTTAGGATCTCCATACAAATTATAGTCATTCACCACATGTCTGTAGGCATACCTGTAATAATGAATCGTATGCCAATGTATGTGATCCAGAATAATTTTTCGCTTAGACCTTAAGATTGATTCTCCAATGGATGGTCCCATCCATGTATTGTGGTAATAACCCAGCGCCAAAGCAAAATCATTATTTGGAGTACGTTGGGTATGCCCTGTAGCTCCAATAAATACGGAGGCTTTACTACCATCAAGAAAAGCATCTCCAAGGCAATCCTGGGTTATGTCCCCGGTTTCACAGGCGATTGACCAGACCATTGGGTACTTTGTGCCAAAATCAACATTGGAGATGCTGGAGTTTAAAAGAAAGTCAGGCCAAGAATTAAAAGAGCCATGGTTCCTGTAAATGACCAAATCAGTATTTGCAGCATTTAAAGTAAACGGATTGCTTTTGTACCCATAATTCGAAGTAATATCTTTCCAATGAATGACCTTAATATTGGAATAAGGTTTTATAGATTTCGAGA
>JACZJL010000151.1 GCA_014860585.1 Bacteroidales bacterium
AATGGAAATCTTGTTTTCGATAACGGAAGCTTTGATGAATCCAGCCGTGGGGAGAGGCTTGCGTTTAACAGATAAATGTTTTCATTTCCTCGAATTTTCAAAATCTTTAATCAGCCCAAGAGTGAGCCAATTGGCAATGGCCTGCCGGTTGCTCACGATGATAAGCCGTTCCAAATCTTTCGGATGATTGATGTTTCCCAGTTCAATGTATGACGATACAGGTTTTGTGTTTCTCAGGGTATAGAGATTCCTGTCGCTCAGGGTTCCTTTGTATCCGCGGTTGGGTTGATGCTCATCGTATTTGGCCTTAATTGTTTTTAGTAAGGTTTCGCCCAACTTTTTCCCCTGGCTGCTACCCGGGTGATAATAAAAAAAGATATCCACTTTCTGGTTCGAATACCTTGAATCAACATGCAATTCAATTTTCCGCTGATATTGTCCCCTGTGTTTTTCATAGAGTTCATTCACTGCATCCACTTTTTGTTTCAACCGCAAAGTAGTGTTCAGAGGGATTGTATGGTCACCCCAGGAGCGCTCGTCTTTGTCGCATTTCAGGTAGGCGTCATCCCTGATTCCATCATTAGGATCACGGGTAATTACATAAACCGTGGCATTATACTCGATCAGGTTTCGTGCAAGCCTGAGCGCTATATCATAAGCATATTCATCTTCACACAGTGTATGGTTATTCTTTTTACCAACTGCCCCCGGGTCAGGTCCACCGTGCCCTGCGACGATATAAAAAACTGCTCCCCTCAATTGCTCACTCAGGAACTCCACCGTTTCATATTTTTTTCCAAAAATGGGATAAACTCCTGTAAGGTTCTTATCTTCCTTTGGCATAGATTCAAGTGTTACCGGAAGCAGGTATGATTTTCCCTGGATAAGTTGCAGGTTAGGGTTCAGGCGGTTTTTATTGATTTCAAGAAAAGTTTTGTAATGTTCATCGGGATCGAGGTTGTGCCGGCGCAACAATGCGTAGATCCCCTCACCTTTCTCTGCTTTGACACTTGGATAGTCCTGCGCTGGCAGGCACAATGCATTCATAAACAGAAAAAGAATGACTAGTATGTTGGCTTTTGAAAAACTCATTGATACACTGCTAATGTATTTTGGGCAAAAATAGTGTTTGAAAAATAAAAAAGGCCGGAAATTCTTAGAAAGTCATCAACAATCGGATTGTTAATAACCTAAACTGGATAAACCAGAAATTACAAAATTCAATAAACAAATCTCAAATAAAACTCAATGTACAAAGGATCAAAAATCCAAACATTGAAAGCAGCCCTGCCTATCTGACCCTGCCTGACTGCGTCACGCAGGCAGGGCAGTCAGGCAGGAATGAATGTGTACCAGTTTGGTAATTGAATTTTTCAAATTTCGTATTTATTTGTCTTTTGACATTTGTCATTTTCCTATGGATGCCTTCGGCAGAAAATTCTGCCAAAAAAAGCAAGAAATTGAAAAATGAGATACTATTGGAACAACCCGCATCATTCAAATTCAAACTCAAAATCCACCGTCGGCATGAAGTTTTGCCGATGCCAGATGTAGATATTGAGGTCGTTCTTGATAAAGATAGAATCTGGTTCGATGGAAATAGATGTGAACTTCAACGAATCAGGAAACTCAAGCCGGTAGTCAGCCGTTTTAAAAGGTTTCCCCCATTTTTGAGTGGTTGTGATAATGTACGTGGCCTTTTTCGAATTTAGTTTTTGCCGGTAAATAATATGATAAGCGACTTCCTCATTAGATTGTAAAGAAGCCAGGAACAATGCACCTTTGTCCGTTTGGTTGATCAGCATTGAAACTGTGTCACCCTCCTTTTTTATTGATAAGAAACTGACTGGGCCATATGTTTCGGTATCAGGGAATGGATAAAACAGCGCCTTCTTTACATCTGAACCGGTTTCATTTCTGAAAAAATATATCCCATCCACTTCAAACAAGCCTTTCTGGAGCCTGAAAGTTAAGTTTTCGCTGAAAAATTCAATGTTCTGGGATTTGGTATCAGTGATCAGACCAAGAATTAAAACCAACATTATCAGTTGCTTCATCTTGCAATGATCATTTTTGAGTCAGCCACCTTTTTTCCGTCCATGACTACCGAAATAAGATATTGGCCTTCTGGCAGATTGTATTCCAATCCGTTTTTCCATTCCTGCCTGAAGATATTGTTATGAAAATCTGATCTTGAGAAAGGAATCACTGCCACCACAGAACCTTTTAAGCAGTTGATATTGATCATCCCTTCAATAAAATCTGTTTCTTCATCAATACATAGTTCGATGGTTGTTTGATCTTTCAATGGATTGGGAGAATTTTTAAATTTCACTTTATACATCCGGGTTATCTCTGCCATCCCAACAGACATATCAACAACCAGGTCCATTGTGATCGTAACTCCAGGTTCCATATTTAACCAGTAATCTATTTCATATTCCTCACCATCTTTAATGACCTTGTCGAAGTGGTACATTTTCGCATAAAGGCTCTCCTGGAAAAATCCTCCTGTAGTTGTGGTCAGGGGCGTTAAACTGCCCAAAGGCCAGAGAAATAAATCATTGATATATTTAATTTCAGCATTTTCGACAGGATTTCCATTGTGATCGGTAAGATATCCCTGGAAAACCCCTTCCCATGTTCCATTCCAGTAGCCATTGTAAAAGTAGGGTGAAGCATTTTTGATAGGCATCCAAACTACCTGCATCTGATCGTAACTAAAAGGTAAATAATTGATGGATTGCCCTGGAAGAACTGGTCCGACGGCAATACTTGACTGAGTCCCCCACATGATCTCCTGAAGTTCCCAGTATTGGTCGTTCACGGTTATTGCAACAAAAAGTGCTCCTGCCTCCGGTGAGATTGAAACAGGCTGCAAAAGGTTTTCTACAGTCAACACGGTGAAAGCATTACTGGTATTTGGAATAAAATCGGGATCGATGATTAGTGGGCCGTTGGTTGAGGAAATGCTGATATCCTGCAAAGACTCAATACCATAGAGCCAGAAAATATTATGATTAATCAAAATGTACCAGTTCCCATCTTCAAAGTAGATTTCTGTAACGATATCTTCTTCCATGATGGGGTTGGAAATTGCCGGCTGAAAAGCTAACAGAATGGCAATTACGATGAATAAAAATTTAAGTTTCATGATCACCTCCTTTTAATCAATTAAGAAAAACTTGAATTTGAAAAGTCTGCGAAAGGTAATACAAAATCATTTACAATGCAAGGGAGGTATAAAAAAACCTTCCGGGCGTCACCACACCGGAAGGTTAGATTGTCGAATAAATCAGCCAACACTAATTTCTGTTCAGTTGCGGCAGTCGTCCAGGGGTCCAGGGAGCACGTAATTTCTCCATTTCGGTTTCGATGGATTTGATCTCAAGATCAATCCGCTGGATTTCGGCGATCACCGGAGGAAGTTCCTCCATCAGGATGTCGTAATTGTCGGTTTGTGTTTTGGTTGGTGCTGAAGTTGAATTCCAGTGTGAGTATGCGATGACACCCAGACGGTCGTTCAGAGGCATCTGTTCTGGTGGGATTTCCTCTGAGCTTGCTTTTGCCGGGGTTCCATTAAATCTATATTCGATCTCTTTCAATTCTTCATAGATTTTTTTTGCCTTCTGTGCCAGTTCAGCCGGAGCTTCAGGTGTGTTGTGCAAGGCCTGACGGATATGCTCATTCTTTTTCATCAGATCTTCCATGAAGTTTTCGGCGCCACTCATCGAACGGGCCAACTCGGCTACCTTGTTCTGATAGGCTACCATTGCAATGCGGTCTTCAGCCGGCAAGGTTGTGTTGTTTAATGGTTTAGCAGTAAACGCAATAGGGCCGGCCAATTCTGTGATTTCTCCATTATGATCCATTGCCATCGAAACAAAATATTTACCAGGCAGCGCATGCATTCCCGATTGACCTTCGCTGAAAGGATCGAATTTGTCTTTTCTTAGGCTGACAGGGTTTTTCCCCTGATAGCGTAAGTTCCAGGTTGTACGGTTGATGCCGGCTGAAGGTTTTTGGTAAAGCTTTCGCACTATGTTTCCTTTTTCATCAGCGATGGTGAAAACCAGCATGGGTGCCAGCTCATTTTCCTCTTCAACCAGTTGTTCGCGCTTGGGCTGAAGTATGGGATCACCGGCTTTAAATAACTCTTTTTCCTTATCCAGCCGCTCCTGCTTCTTAGTCTTTGGTGCTTCTTTGAGATACCAGGTAAAAGTAGCTCCAAATGGAGGATTGGGCGCAATAAAGTAAGTGGCGCCCTGGCCGTAACGCATTCCGCTCTGGGCATACATCAAGGCGTCTTTTATTGGGAAAATCAAGGCTTCACTGTCCTTCAGCTTCTCAGGCGATAGCTCCCTGAGCGGCGAATAATCGTCAATAATATAAAATCCGCGCCCGAAAGTAGCAACCACAAGATCGTTTTCGCGTTCCTGAATTTTCAGGTCTTTCATAGCAACATCGGGAATACCGCTGGATAATTCAGTCCACATTTTACCGCCATCAATCGAAAAGAAAACATTGAACTCTGTTCCGACAAATAACAAATCAGGATTGATGTGATCCTGAATGATCGTGTGCACTGTTTCGTTAGATGGGAGGTTTCCGGCAATGGAAGTCCATGAGTTACCCTTATCGGTACTTTTGAGGAGGTAGGGTTTAAAGTCGTCGTTTTTAATCCCGTCGAAAGCAGCAAACACAATATTTGCGTCATGCTTTGACGGCTTGATGTCACTGACGTATGTGTATTCGGGGACCCCGGGAAAAGTACTGATTTTCGTCCAGCTATCACCGCTGTTTTCACTTACCTGGATCAGTCCGTCATCAGATCCGGCATACAGCAAACCTTCCTGCTTTGGGGACTCAGCCAGCGAGACGATGGTCCCCCATTGTGAAGTGGAAACATCCTTTGCCACAGCATTCGAAGGCCAGTATTTTCCCATCACCGGGAACTGATTGCGGTCTTCGTTGCGGGTCAGGTCTTCGCTGATTACTTCCCAACTGTTGCCTCGATCATTACTTCGGAAAACTTTATTGGCCGCAATATACAGACGTGTATTGGAATGAGGGCTGAGGAAAAATGGTGTGTTCCAGTTCCAGCGGTAGGTTAGCTCATCTTTGCGCGGTTCCGGGCGGATTTTAATCCGTTCTTCTGATTTTTTGTCATACCTGAAAATATTTCCATATTGATAGGCAGAGTAAACAATATCGGGATTGCCTGGCTCAATGGCCTGGAAAAATCCGTCGCCTCCAAGCGTTGTGATCCATTCGCAGCTTGAAACACCTGATGAACTAATGCTCCTTGAAGGTCCGCCAAGACTGTTGTTGTCCTGTGTACCACCATAAACCCAGTAAAAGGGTTCAGTATCATCCACGTTAACCCTGTAAAATTGGGTAACGGGCAGGTTACTTTTGAACAGCCAATTTTTCCCTGCATCAAAGGTTTCATAAACACCGCCATCACCACCGATCATAAAATGGTCAGTATTATTCGGGTCAATCCACATCGCATGATCATCCACATGACGTCCGCTCAACCCGATATTGCTCCAGGTTTTTCCACCGTCGGTAGTGACTTTTGAAACGACATCCATGAGATACACTTTATTTTCATCAACCGGATCCGCAATGATGATGTTAAAATACTGGCCACTGGCATGGTAATCATTCATTTTTTCCCATGAAGCGCCGCGGTTTGTTGTTCTGAAAAAACCTCCCTGTTCATCTGCAGCTTCAAGCGCCAGATAAACAATATCGGGATTTACAGGTGAGATGGCCAGACTACCGCCACCCCAATGAGCACCTGGCAGCCCTTTCATGATCTTGTTCCAGGTTTTACCACCATCAGTGGTTTTGTACACTGCCGACTCAGGGCCTCCGCCGATTTTGGTAAACACCCTCCGGCGGCGCTGCTCTGAAGTGGCATAAAGAACATCCGGATCGCGCGGATCCATTACAATATCGTTAACACCTGTGTCTTCACTGATTTCCAGTACTTTTTCCCATGTCTTTCCTCCATCAACGGTTTTGTAAAGACCGCGATCTCCACCCGGTCCCCAAACCGAACCTTCAGCAGCCACATAAACTATGTTACTGTTGGTCGGATGAACGACTATCTGCCCAATCTGGCGCGATTCTTTCAATCCCATGTTCTCCCATGACTTTCCTCCGTCCAATGAGCGATAAACGCCATTACCGTAACCCAGGGCCCGTTGGTGATTCTTTTCACCTGTACCCAGCCAAACAATGTTTGTATTTGAAGGATCAATTGTGACCCTGCCTATGGCATAAGCACCGTAATTGTCGAAGATCGGCTCGAATGTAGTGCCGTTGTTTACTGTTTTCCAAAGGTGACCTGAGGCCACAGCAACATAGTATTCACTTGAGTTGTCTGGATTCACTGCAAAATCTGAAATACGCCCGGAGGTAAAAGCCGGCCCGATACTCCTCCATTTAAGTCCAGAGAAGGTTGATGATTTCAATGTGTCGCCGGCAGACTCCTTGTCTTTCTTTTTTTGAGCCATTACTTCTGCACTGGCAAGCATTACCAAGCCTGCAAGTAGAAATGTTGTAAGACATTTTCCAAAGAAGAACTGTTTTAAATTTAGTTGAAAAGTCATAAATTTTTGTTTTGAGTGAAATAAAAAGTACATTTGAATTCAGTTTTCAAAAATAGGATTGTTTTCTAAAAGCTGGCCACCTTGTGTAATAAAATGTAGGAAAATATCCAATTGTGCGCGAGTGTCGCCTTTTGGCCGTAGTAACTTTTTTAGTGTAATTTCGCTGCAAAATTCGTCAACATGAGGTTCCCTGTTTTTGCTATTTCTATTATCCTGATATTTTCCCAATCTGATTTGCTTTATGCTCAGCGTAATGTTTCACAGATTTCCCCCTTGGAAACTATGTCCTCATCATCAAATGTTTTTTTGGAAGAGAAAAACCTGATCGCAAATTTTTCTGTTATGCACAGGTTTGGTGTTGCTCCCATGTCGGTGCAATTTAAAGATATGTCTGAAGGTGACCCCATAAAATGGACATGGACTTTTGGTGATGGCCAGACTGATACTGTCAAAAATCCTCTTCATATTTATCAGGAACCTGGCAGTTATACGATTAAACTCACAATCCTGGATGAAACCACCTCAAACTCCCTGACACGGGAAAACTATATTACAGTTACAACCGAAGGTGCATGTGATACAATTGCTTACCCCCTTGAGGGGGATTATACTTATTATGAAATCATTGGGAATGGTTCAGGATATGTTTCAGGAAACAACTCTTACGGCGACCTGGCTAAGGCTAGCGTTTATGATAGTTTTGAGCCACAAAGCACATTGATTGGAGGGATATTTGAATTTGCCATAGCCAAAAAATCTCTGGCCAGCGACCTATCCGTGAGTTTTCTGGCGTGGGAAGGTGATGGTGTGATGAATTCTCCTTCTACAGTCCTTGCAGAGGTAGAAATACCAATTTCCCAAATTGTGCAAGAGGTTGAATTCGAATGGTCCACAGCAATCTTTTTCTCTGCTCCACCTGCTATAAACAACTTATTTTTTCTTGGAGTTGAACTGCCACAGGTTCCCGGTGACACACTGGCACTTTTAACCAACTATGATGGAGATGTTGAAAATGGAAACGGATGGGAACAGCACGATAACGGCAACTGGTATCCCTATTCCAACAGTCAGTATAGCTGGAACATCAATATTGATCATGCCATATTTCCTCTGATCTGCCACACTGCAGGTATTTCCAACCACCTGCTTGACAATCAGCTTTTGATCTATCCTATCCCGGCAACCGACAAAATCAATGTAATGTTGCTTGATCCAAATAAGGAAATAACCTCAATTGCCCTGATAGATATCACCGGAAGGGTCATTTACTACCAAACATCATCGCAAAAATCAACTTCCATTGATGTGGGTAATTTGAAATCAGGTCTTTACGTGTTGAGAATGAATATTGATGGTATAAACGTTTTTCGAAAAGTGATGGTAGGCAAGTAAAACCCAACATTGCTAAAAAGTAGACATTTTAATGGCAAGCCAAAATCTTTACAACTCATTCATTGTATCGAGGTATTTCTCAGCCTGCTCCAAAAGTGCTGCTTTCTCCTCAGGATTCATCTTGTCCAGGTTTCGGTACGCCATGCCAATACGTGGATTTTTCCGTAATTTGTCCTGGTGCCTGTCAAAGAAATTCCAATACAAGCTGTTGAAGGGGCAGGCATTTGCGCCAATTCGTTTCTTCGCATCATAAAAGCAACTTCTACAATAGTCACTCATGTTATTGATGTAATTGGCCGAACTGACATAAGGTTTTGAAGCCATGATCCCTCCGTCGGCATACTGGCTCATGCCGCGTGTGTTGGTTAACTCCACCCATTCGAAAGCATCAATGTAAATACCAAGGTACCAGGCATCCACTTCGTCCGGATGAACCTGAGCTAAAAGAGCAAAATTTCCGGTTATCATCAGGCGCTGAATGTGATGTGCATAGGCTTTGTCAAGTGACTGGCGAATGGCATGTTTCAGGCAATTCATGCGGGTATCGCCCGTCCAGTAAAATTCGGGTAGCTTATTTTTATGATCAAAGTAATTCATTTTAGCGTAGTCCGGCATTTTTGCCCAATAAACACCTCTAACGTATTCTCTCCATCCTAAGATCTGCCTGACATACCCTTCGACCTGCTCCAGTCCAATTTCATCAGGACGGGACTGCCAGGTTTCAACAGCACTTCTTATCACTTCGAGCGGGCTAATCATTTTTGTATTCAATGCGAAAGAAATTCGTGCATGGAACAGGGAAGTAGAATTTTTCACCATAGCATCCTGGTAAGTGCCAAAATGTGGAAGCAGGTTCTTGTCGAAATAATCCACCAATTCCAGCGCCTGTTTTCGGTTTATCGGGTAGGTGAAGTGCGACGGATCGGCATTACCGAAACTATCAACACCAGATATCTTCATATCCCGAAAAACTTCGGTCAGATCATTATCAAATTTAAGGGGCTTTGGGATTGGTATTCTACCATCGTAGCGATTGCGGTTGTTTGCATCAAAGTTCCACTGACCACCAATAGGTTGACCGTTTTCCATCAGGACATTGAAGCGGCGCCGCATTTCGCGATAGAAACTTTCCATCAGGTAATTTTTTTTACCGAAAAAATCTTTCAACTCATATCGCGAAGTTAGAAAATGCTCAGATGGTACCATCTTCCAGGTAATGTTTAATTCGTTGCAAAATGACTTCAGCAGCTGATCAACTCTGTACTCATCGGGCTCCTGGTACTCAAAACATTCAATGTTATTTTTTAGAATGATGGCATTGATGTTTTTCCCGAAAAGTTGCAAATTGTCAACCTCGGTCAACTTCAGATAGACTAAATTATGCCCTACAGTTCTTAACTGATCTGCAAATTGCCGCATGGCGCCAAGCACTCCAAGAAGCTTTTGAATGTGATGCTTAACGTAATCAGTTTCAGGTCTGATTTCCATCATCACATAAAGCACCTCAGGGTCGGTGGTGTTGAACCATGAATGAATTAAGCTGAGTTGATCACCAAGAATTAATCGCAATGTTTTCAAAGCGCTAGCATTAGGAATTTCTTAATAATCCGTATATAAAATAAAAGGGGTATCATTTACTGTTTAATCAGGAAGTTGTTTATGCAGCTTAACTCTGCGAAATCGGAGGTCATTACTTTGTAAAAACAAAAAAAGCAGGCGAACCTGCTTTGATTTTCTTGTGGTTATGCTTTTACTTTGTCCACCACAGCTTTGAAAGCTTCGGGGTGATTCATGGCCAGGTCGGCCAGCACCTTGCGGCTGAGCTGTATGTTTTCCTTGGCAAGTCTTCCGATGAATACTGAGTAAGACAAACCGTGCATCCTTACTCCGGCGTTGATACGCTGAATCCAGAGTGCTCTGAAATTCCTCTTTTTTGTCCGACGGTCGCGATAGGCATACTGTTGGCCTTTCTCGTAAGAGTTTTTCGCAACTGTCCAAACGTTTTTACGTGATCCGAACTGTCCTTTTGTGCGTTTCAGGATTTTTTTCCGCCTGGCACGCGATGCTACTGCATTTACTGATCTTGGCATAGTGATTAATTTTTTTGTGCTAGCGCCCCGCGCTTCCGGGAACTTTTTCTGCTAAACACAAGTTAAACAATTGAAATAATTACTTGATAAGCATGGCTTTAACATTTTTCACATCTGCGTTGTCAACAATGGTAAAATAACCAAGGTTGCGTTTGCGCTTTTTCGACTTTTTGGTCAAAATGTGACTTTTGTAAGCGTGTCTTCTCTTGATTTTGCCTGTGCCTGTAAACGTAAAGCGTTTTTTTGCACTGGCCTTTGTCTTCATCTTTGGCATTACTAAAAGTGTATTAAATGGTTGATATACTTGTTATTCTAACTCTTTTTCGGTGCAATGATCATGATCATTCTTTTCTTCTCGAGCAATGGCAATTTTTCAACTTTACCAACTTCCTCCACTTCCTGGGCAAATCTGAGCAACATCAGTTCACCTTTATCTTTGTAAACAATGGTCCTTCCTCTGAAAAAAACCTCTACTTTCACCTTTGCTCCCTCTTCAAGGAATTTTTTAGCATGATTCAGCTTGAAGTTAAAATCATGGTCATCGGTATTTGGACCTAATCTGATTTCTTTTACCACTACCTTCGAGGTTTTGGCTTTGATCTCTTTTTGCTTTTTCTTTGAATCGTAAAGAAACTTCTTATAATCCAACACTTTACATACCGGTGGATTGGCGGCCGGAGAAATTTCGACAAGATCAAGTTCCAATTCTTTGGCTATGTCAAGCGCTTCTTTAACGGTGATGATACCTTGTTCAACGTTTTCACCGACAAGGCGGACTACCGGTCCTTTGATCTCTTCATTGATTTTGTGCGGATTCTCTTTCTTCCGTTGTAAAGGACGTCTGTTAAAATTACTTCTTAAAGGCGTTGCTATAATTTATCCTCCTAAAATTTTGTTAAACAATGCGATGACTATACAGCCATCAGTTTTTTTATTTCGCTGCTAATATGATTGGCAAACGACTCGGCTGTGAAAGATCCCATGTCGCCTTCCCCTTGCTTTCTTACCGAAATTGTATTTTCAGTTTCTTCTTTTTCACCAACGATAAGCATGAAAGGAATACGTTTCAATTCGGCGTCGCGTATCTTCTTACCGGCTTTTTCACTTCTTGTATCAATCTCAGCACGAATATCCAAACTGGCCAGCAAAGATAATACGTTTTCGGCATATGCATGATATTTTTCACTGATTGGCAAGATGATGGCCTGAACCGGCGCCAGCCAGAGTGGAAATTTGCCTGCACAATGCTCAATGAGCACGGCAACAAACCTTTCCATTGATCCGAAGGGTGCACGGTGAATCATCACCGGGCGGTGCTTTTCGTTGTCGCTTCCGGTGTATTCAAGTTCGAATCGTTCCGGAAGGTTGTAATCAACCTGGATGGTACCAAGCTGCCATCTGCGTCCCAGGGCATCACGTACCATGAAATCCATTTTAGGTCCATAAAATGCAGCTTCACCATGCTCAATAACTGTTTCAAGCCCTGACTCTTCTGCCACTTCGAGTATGGCTCGTTCGGCTTTTTCCCAGTTCTCGTCGGAACCAATGTATTTTTCGCGGTTATTCGGATCACGCAATGAAATTTGTGTAATGAAATCCTTGAAATCCAATGCCTTGAAAATTTTCATTACGATCCTGATTACCCCAACAAATTCGGATTTAACCTGGTCAGGAGTGCAGAAGATGTGCGCATCATCCTGGGTAAATCCTCTAACCCTTGTAAGTCCGTGCAACTCACCACTTTGTTCGTACCGATACACAGTACCAAACTCAGCATAACGAAGAGGCAGGTCTTTATAGGAATGAGGTTTTGAATTAAAAATCTCGCAATGATGCGGGCAATTCATGGGCTTGAGGAAAAATTCCTCACCCGGGATTGGTGTGGAAATCGGTCTGAATGATTCCTGGCCATATTTCTGAAGATGACCTGATGTTCTGTAAAGCTCAACGTTCCCAATATGTGGAGTGATTACCGGCTGGTACCCGGCCTCTTTTTGAACTTTTTTCAGGAACGATTCAAGGCGTTCTCTCAATTCAGCGCCCTTTGGCAACCATAGAGGTAAACCAAGTCCAACTTTCTGGGAAAAAGTAAAAATTTCTAATTCTTTTCCAAGACGACGATGGTCACGCTTTTTGGCCTCTTCGAGCATTACCAGGTAATCCTCAAGTTCTTTGGCTTTTGGAAATGTTATCCCGTAGATGCGGGTAAGTTGCTTGCGTTTCTCATCTCCCCGCCAGTAAGCGCCGGCAATGCTGGTTAATTTGATTGCTTTGATAAAGCCTGTATCAGGTAAATGGGGTCCACGGCAGAGGTCAATAAAATTACCTGACTCATAAAAGGTAATCTGACCGTCTTCCAACTCGCTGATCAATTCCAGTTTATATTCATCACCTTTTTTACTGAAATAATCTATTGCCTCCTGCTTTGATACTTCACGACGTTTGTAAATGTGCCTTTCTTTAGCCAACTCCTTCATTTTATTTTCGATGGCAACTAGATCAGCTTCTGTAACCGGTTGCTCACCCGTGTCAACATCATAATAAAATCCGCTCTCGATGTTTGGGCCGATACCAAATTTGGCACCAGGGAACAATGCTTCGATGGCTTCGGCCATCAGGTGGGCTGATGAATGCCACATTGTAGCTTTGCCCTCCTTGTTTTCCCATGTAAGCAATTTTATGGCAGCATCGCTGGTAATGGGGCGGGTGGCATCCCACACATCACCATTTACCTCAGCAGCGAGGACGTTTCTGGCAAGGCCTTCGCTGATACTTTTAGCAATGTCCAGCCCGGTTACACCTTCCTGAAATTGTCGAACACTATTATCCGGCAGTGTTATGTTTATCATGATTTTTTTAAGCTCAAATCTATAGAAAAAATTGGGCGCAAAGGTAAAAATAATTTTTACAAACGATTGTTTTTGGGAATGTTAAAAATGGAAAAAGGTTGATATCCGTCACTTCGGAGCAATTACTCTGCAGGCTTGCGCTCCTGCAGCCACAAAATCTGACCGATACGCGGTTCTTCGCCTGCCTTCATCCGATTGAGTTTGTACAAACGCTCAAGCCGAATGCCATATACCTGGGAAATAGTACGCATATTTTCACCTTTCGAAAACGTGTGGAAAGGGGCAGAGCCTTTTGCTTTTTTCTTTTCAAGGTAAACCATTTCACCTTCTGTGAGTTTATCGCTGCGCTTCAGCTCATTATATTTCCATAGCTGGTAACTGTAGATGTTGAATTCTTTGGCTAAGTCGAAAAAGTTGTCTCCTTTTTTTGATATAATATATTTCCGTCCATTATTGGTCAAAATCTGGCGTTTGCCGGTTGTTGGTTTGCCATCGGTTCCCGTCTTTTGCCAGGATTCAGAATTTTCTTTACCGGGTTTTTTACCGGCAAGAATTACGCTTCGGGGCACATCATATTGATCGAGATTGAGGTCATCGATAATTTTAATTACAAGTTCAGCATACCGGGGGTTTGTGGCATAACCGGCCTGCTTTAATCCATGCGCCCACCCTTTGTAGTCGGTTGTTTCAAGTTCAAAGAGGGAGGCGTAACGCGGTCGGGTTGTTAAAAAAGCCGAATGGTCCTTGTAGGACTGATCTGGATTGTCATATTTGCGAAAACACTCCTGTGGCGCATCGTCATCCACTTTAATGGATTCACCCTGCCAACCATGGCATTTGATACCAAAATGATTATTGGCCTCCCTTGCCAGTTTACTGTTCCCATTCCCCGATTCGAGAATAGCCTGCGCCAACTTGATACTGGCAGGAATACCAAATTCATACATCTCTCTGATTGCCATATCCTTGTAGGCAGCAACATACTCCTCACGGGTCATCTGCCGGCTCGAAGTCTGTGCTAATATTTGAAGATTTACCAGAAATAGATGAATGATGAAAACGGCTTGGAATATCCTGAGCATCAACAATTGGTTTAGTTTTGTCCGCCGCAAAAATAGAATTTACTTGTAAATCAATTTATAAAGGGTAAAAAGTAAAAAATATTGCCTGCAAACCGAAATTACGGAATTAAACCAAAAATAAAAGCTTCTCAGCCTCCATTAAGCTTTCCGGCTTTCCGATATCAACATAAGGCACACGATCGTTTCGAAATCCAATAATACGCCGGCTTGCCGACAACCTTAAATAAACCTGAACGATGGAGAATTTACCGTCTTCATCGATTAATTCCAGGAGTTCCGGATTGATGATATGAATGCCATTGAAAGCAAGTTCAGTCAGTTCATCATGTGGATTTAATGGAATAATTTCCTCCCTTGTTGCTAAATTGCGCCATCCCGTCAATCGCAAACTTTCGTCAAAAAGAAAATAGCGGGAACTCTGCCTCTTTTGGACAAAAAGAGTAGCCAGCGCTTTTCTCTTCATATGATAATCAAGTATTTCATTAAGATCAAGGCCGGAAAACACATCCACATTATGAATTAAAATGGGCTTGGATTGATCAAACAATGACGCTGCTTTTTTCAATCCGCCACCTGTATCAAGCAGTAAATCTGACTCATCGGAGAACAGGATTTCAATCCCGAAATCATTCTTTTCTTTTACAAAAGACCTGATCAGATCGGGGAAATGATGAAGGTTGATTACGATGCGTTGGACACCATGGGCTTTTAGTTTTTCAATCACGCGTTCAATCATGGTCTTGCCGCCAATCTCGACCAACGCCTTGGGCAAATTCCCGGTGAGGGGACGAAGGCGGGTTCCAAGTCCGGCAGCAAATATCATGGCCTGTTCGAGTGATAGCATGGTCAGGTCTTTTGGGGTTTACAGAGTTTTTCCTTTTTATTTGCAGAGTTGTTGCATTTGCTACAGACAAACTTATCGTTTGGAGAAACTTTCTTTTTATCCTCTTTACAGCGCTTTCCTGCCATGGGGAAGTATCTTATTTTTTAATCTCTTGCTTTTTTTGGCAGAATTTTCTGCCGAAGGCATCCATAGGAAAATGACAAATGTCAAATGACAAAAAAATACCAAATTAAAAATTCAATTACCCAAACTAATCCACATTCAGTGCTGCTTTAGGGGTTTGAATTTTTGATCCTTTGTACATTGAGTTTTATTTGAGATTTTTTTATTGTATTTTGTCCAAAGGACTCCTTCTGAGTAATTTCTGGTTTATCGTGTTGAGCATTAATTTCCGGCAAATATAATGGAAGCAAGGAGTATTGTGATCATAATGGTTACAGGGGTGAAAACAGCACGCTCCAGTTTTGTTCTTGAAAACAGATTACCCACTGAATTGAGCGCAAATAAAATCATCATTGTCCACAGCAAAACTTTGATAAACTGAGCGCTAACCGGAAAATTGAATCACCCGGCCAGGGTCATCATCAAAATCAGAAACGCTGCATTTAGGCTTATTGAGAAGGCTTCAAACACATACATCTGACGGTCAGATTTAAGTCGTCCTCCCCAGATGAACGAATATGGAATGAGCCGCAGAACTATCAAA
>JACZJL010000152.1 GCA_014860585.1 Bacteroidales bacterium
GCCATGGCGCCGGGTAAGCTTTCTCCACAGCAGCTCAGGGAAATCATGAAAGCAACTGCAGACGATATTGATTACCTGAACCCCGATGTTGCAGGGCAGATAGGTGTTGGCAGAATCAATGCCGTGGCAGCACTGCAGGGTGTGCAGGATTTTCTCAACGGACTGGAAAACCCGCAGGCTTTGAATGCCATTGCCGCAGGCCCGACGCAAATCAACCTTAACTGGACAAAAAATGAAGATAACAATGATGTGATGCTGGTCTTTACCGCCAATGACAATTTTGGTACACCGGTTAAAGGTACAATTTATAGCCCCGGAGATGCCATCCCCGGAGGAGGCATAGTGCTATACCGCGGCTCTGCCAACACATTTTCGCATACAGCCCTGGAGCCAACTACTGTTTACTTTTACCGCGCTTATTCTTACAACAGTTCCAATCACTACTCCTCCGGCAAAAAAGCCAATGCAATAACAGACAAGGCTACTTCTATTCAATCTCTTTTCCATGAAACCTTTGAAGCGGACTCGCCAACCAGAGCATCCTGGACGCAGATTCAAGAAACAGGAACGGGAAGCTGGTCTTTCGCTACCGGAGCAGGTGGTGGTTCTATTACTACTGCCAAAGCCGGAACGTTAAATGCCAGGTTTGTAAGTGTGTCAGGGACCAATAGCCCTATCACCAAACTGGTTACACCTGTTTTGGATATCTCCGGATTAACAAACCCTGAAGTGAATTTCTGGTATGGTCAGGAAGTCTGGGATGGTGATCAAAATCAGTTAAAAGTTTATTACCGGATCAGCGGTTCTGACCCCTGGGTTGAAATAGCACATTATACTGGCAATGTGAATACCTGGACTAACGTAACGCTAGCACTTCCTAATCCTTCCTCAACTTACCAGATTGCCTTCGAGGGTATAAACAACTGGGGATATGCCAATGTACTTGATGAGGTTATTGTCAGCGATGCCTTATCGGCATCAGCAACCTACGCAGCCGGCCACATTTCTACCGATCATCCTTTTGATCCTTCTGGTGTATCCACCTGCCCGGGTAGCTTGACGGTGAATATTCCAGCAGGCGCTGTGATTACTGGCGTTGATGTTGCGTATAATATGACAGCGCTCTCGCCTGCATTTAAGTCTCACCAACAATCAAGGCTGGTTTGCACCTCAAGTGAGGGTAAGTACGAGGCCAATATCTATTCAGGAACCGGCGATGTTGCAGGAACCCAGTCTTATTCCCGTACTGGGCTTACTATTGCCAACGAAGTTTCAGGCGGAGGGAATATCGAATTTAAATTACACTCATTTAGAACAGCGAGTTGGGCCATAACAGATGGTTGCACTCAAGATTTAAACCGAGTGGACAACAACACCTGGACAGTTACGGTTAATTACTATTTGCCGCTACCTGCCATCCATTACACACCACTGGCTACGACTACACCGGTAACCGGCAACCGCAACCTGGATGATGTTCACATTTCAACAAGTCACCCCGACGGCATTGCCACCGGCGGCAATGCTCCACGCATATACTGGCGCGTAAATGCCGGGTCCTGGCAAAGTGCAGCAGCAGCTTCCTTGAGCGGTAACCTCTATGATTTTGTGATCGGAACTACAAGCTTATCCATTGGTGATATGGTGGAATATTTTGTGATCGCACAATCGGTGAGCGGCGACATTGTGGCCAATCCCGGCGCAGGGCTGGTTGCCACTGATGTAAATACCATCACTACATACCCGGTTAATCCTTACACTTACACAGTTGTAGCAGGTCCACTTGCCGGTATTTATGATATCAGTACCCCAACATTTAATCAACTCAGTGGCAGGAATATTACTTTTGAGAAAGTAGTCAATAAAGTGTGGAAAGAGGTTTGGGTAGCTAATGAAATAGAGGATGATAAGCAGGAAAAGGCAAAAGAAACCTCGCCCGGCAGAGAACCGGTTTTGGCTGATCCTGTGGTTGAAGCTTCTTCCCGTGTTCAGGGTAACTACAAAATGATGGAAGTGGAAGAAATCACCTATGTCCCAATGGAGAACGGAGAAGTTTATACAGGTCCGCTTTTTGTGGAAAATACAGACAAATCCAAAGAAATTAAAGGAACCTATGCTACCATCACAGCGGCTGTTGCTGCCCTGAACAGCCTTGGGGTCAGCGGTGCAGTGAATTTCCTACTCGAAGAATCCAGCTATTCCGCCGGCGAAACCTTTCCGGTTGTGATCAATGTTTCCAGCGAGCACAAACCCGATGCAACCAAACCGGTGACCATTAAACCCGGTACGGGCAAAACAGTGAGTGTAACAGGCTCGGTGGCTGATGGGAACATCTTCAGCATCATCAACACCAACTTTGTTACTCTTGACGGTTCCAACGCAGGAGGTACTGACCGCAGCTTAACACTCGAAAATACCAGTGCTACTTTCCCGGAAGTCATCCTGATTGGTTCCTCAGGAACAACACCTGTAGTCGGTTCGGGGGTAAAGAATTGCATTATGATCAACGGCGCCCAAACTTCATCTGCTGTGGTGGTAACTGCAGCAGACGGCACTGCCGGCTACTTTAATGATATTACCATTCAAAACAACAGCATCAGCAAAGCATATATTGGCGTGTATGCTTTGGCGGCAGTATTACCCGGAAATGGAAACGGGTTGATCATCGCTGATAATGACCTCAATTCAAGCGGAACAAATTCTGTCAGATTGATTGGAATTTATGTCCAGGGTGTTGATGGTGCCACAGTGTTAAATAATACGGTGTCGAATATCTCTAACGCCAATAATGAGTTAGTCAGAGGAATCCAATTCGCCACTGGTACTAACGGCGCTATTTCTGACAATATAGTTAGCAATGTTGCAGTCACCAACACAGGCACATCAAGTGCTTTATCAGGAATTTACATTGGCTCAGGTAGTTTAGCCAAAAGTGTTAAGGTTACTGGTAACTCAATCTCACAACTGACTAATTCAGGAACATTGGCAGGTTTTGCAGGAATTATCAATTTTACTCCGAATGTAGAAATTACCGGCAATACAGTGCAAACCATGACGCAAAACGGAGCCGTTGCTTTGTGGGGCATAGTTACCTCCGGCGCAAGCAGGGTGGAGATTTCGGGTAACACTGTCAGTGGTATTACCACCTCCACTACCGGTACGCCCAATGGCATCAATATTCAGGGCGCCAGCACCAGTGTTACGGTATTCAACAACCGAATTTCCAATATCAAGAATACAAATGCAGGAGGATACAGTTCTGTTGGACTGGCCCTATCATCCACATCAACAGTAGCCGATGTGCTGGTTTACAACAATTTCATCTGGGATGTGGCTGGATATGGATACGGTTCTACCACCACGGACAATGGTTATGGCATTCGAATTACCAGCGGTGGCGGCTACAGGCTTTATCACAACAGCGTGAACCTTGCCACAAACCAAACTGCCACAACCGGGATTCCAGCCTGTTTGATGATTGCCTCAGGACTTGGCGCCAATTCGCTTGATATTCGTAACAACATCTTCTCCATGGCGGCAACCGTGGGTACAAACCGATGCGCAGTGATCTGCAACTCAGCCAATACGGTGTTTTCAGTCATCAATTATAATGTTTACCGCTCAACGGGTACAAATCTTGGGTATATTGGATCTTACAGAACAAACATTGCAGGCTGGCGGACCGGTACCGGTCAGGATGTTAATTCAATCTCCGTCGTTCCTGATTTTGTAAGCGCTACCGATCTTCATATTTCGGGTGGTTTCGCCTCACCATTAGCAAGTGTCGGTACTTACTTAAACGCTGTTAACGAAGACATTGACGGCGACCCGCGCAATACTCCGCCCTTTATCGGGGCAGATGAGTTTGGCCGTTCATGGACAGGTACACAAAACTCCGTTTGGAACAACAACAGCAACTGGAATCCCAATGCACCCACTTTAGCTACCGAGGCTGTAAGGATTCCGGCAGGCGTTCCCAATTATCCCGATATCACTGTAGCAGCCACATGTGGCTACCTGACCATAGACCCTGGCGCTGAGGTAAAAATCGCTCCGGGAGGCTCGCTCACTGTTGCTGACAAACTGGAGAATAATGCCGGGAAAGACAAACTAGTGATTAAATCCGACAATACAGGAACCGGCTCATTGCTACACAACACACCGGGCGTTGAGGCCACCGTTGAGCGCTACATCCCCGCAGCAGGTTATCACCTGGTTTCTGCTCCGGTTACACAGGCATCGAATCCGATAACGGGCTGGTTCCTTTGGTCATACCTGTATGAGTTTGATGCGGATAACCAATTGTGGAGTGCGATGGGAGGGTCAACAGGCACACCGCTTAACGTGAAACAGGGTTATATGATCTATAAATATCCCGGTGCAAAATGGAATGCTGACACTACCTATGCTTTCCGGGGATTGCTCAACAGCGGGGCTTTCTATGCTGATGTTTCCTACCCCAATGTGTCCGGCAATTACAATCTTGTTCCCAACCCCTATCCTTCTGCCATTGACTGGAATGCAGCTGCAGGCTGGACCAGATCAAACCTTGCCGGCTCCTACTGGATGTGGAAACATACGGAAGACAACTATGGCGTGTGGAATGGTATAACGGGAACATTTGACGTCACCAAAGACATTCCGGTAGGGCAGGCTTTCTTTGTTCAGGCCACTGCTGCTGACCCAATCCTTGCATTGAATAACGATGCCAGATTACACAGTAGTCAGGCATTTTACAAAGAGAAGGAGGAGTTGCCAAACCTAATCAGACTCAACGCATCATTCAATACTTACAGGGATGAATTGGTTGTGCTTTTCGATGATGTGGCCTCAATGGAATACAACAATCAGGAAGATGCAACCAAGATGTTCGGGGGAACAGACGCCCCGCAAATCTACAGCCTGAGCCTGGAAGAACAGAAACTGACCATCAACATGCTACCACTTTCGGATGAAAAAATGGCTATCCCGGTTGGCTTTGAGCTTAGCGTTGAAGGTGAAGTAAGTTTTACAGCATCCTCCATCGATACTTTTGATCCGCAGGTTACCGTCCATCTCTGGGACAGGCTCACAGGCGCCATGACCGACCTGCGCTCCAGCGGGGAGTACACTTTCTATCATCATCCTGACAATCCTGCCGAAAGGTTCGATCTACTCATCAACAGCGCCGTTGGTGTTGATGAATTACCGACACCAGAAGCCAGCGCCTATTTCCACGATGGCTGGCTCTATCTGAATATTTCTGAGAAGGTCACCGGAATATCAACAGTAAACCTGTTCAATGTGAACGGTCAGCTGGTGTTCAGCAGTCAGGCTCAGCCCGGGCGCTCAACAGTTGCTGTTCCCGGATTAAGTACCGGCGTTTACATGGTACATCTCTTCAACGAGCAATTTTCCATTACCCAAAAGATAATAACCAGGTAAGTCTTTCACTAATAACGCTTAACTATTAACAATAACGATTAACAAAACTCAGTATAAAATGAAAAAGAAAATCTTTCAGTTAATTTTAACAGCTTGTTTGGCCTTGTTTATATCAGGTGCAATTTTCGCCCAAAACCCACCACCTCCCCCGGGGGATCCGGGTGGTGGCGGCGGGAATCCGCCTGTTGGTGGCGGTACGCCGGTTGGCAGTGGTATGGTAACTTTAATTGCTTTAGCGGCTTTTTATGGCGCCGGAAAAACCTATCAATTGACAAAATACAAAAAAGCCAGATAGTTCGTTTAAAGAACTAATTAATTTTTTAATTTGTAAAAGTATCTGTGAGGCTCTGAATAGAGAAATTATGAGCCTCACAGATGTTTTATACCCAAAGTCAAAAAATTCATGATGGCCAAATCTCAACACAACTAACCGATAATTTTATTTTAATGAAAAGACAAATTACTTTTTTATTTTTCAGCATGTTGATGCTGTCGTTTCTCATCATACTTAATGCTGGAGAACCCTATTTTAGAAATTCAATTTACATAGTTAAAAAGGGAGAGCGGCCTGCTGTTGACCTTAGCATAATAACTAAGGATAATTATGAAGCTGGTAAGATTTACATAAAGATTATTCACGGCCTTGAAGAAAAAATTCCAGATTTAGTAAACAAAGCACAAAACTACCAATTTGTAATCACCGGGGTAGAAACGCTTGATGCGCTTAACAGGGAATTTGGAGTTACTCAATATAAACCATTACTTTTTGGGCTTTACGATGTGTCGCCAAATTCGGTGCAATTTCGCGATCGTCACAAAGCATGGGGATTTCATCTTTGGTTTGAGTTGACATTGGATGAACTGGTTGATCCAAAGGAAGCAATGTCAAAATTTGCAGCGCTTGCTGAAGTTGAAATAGCTGAACTTGCCTTCAAAAAAGTAAAAATTGAACTTAATACTTCAGGAATTAAAGCCATTGAGATAAGCATTGAAAAGGAAAAACAGGAAAAAGACGGCCGATGGACGCCAAATGATCCGCGCTACAACGAGCAATGGCATTACCACAATACCGGGCAACAGTCGGGAACTGTTGACAAGGATATTGACCTTCCTGAAGCATGGGAATTCGAAAAAGGCCACAGTGATGTTATTGTTGCTGTAATAGACGGTGGTGTTCAATTTAATCATCCCGACTTAGCGGCCAATATGTGGCCTACCATCGGACCAGATGGATTATCAACCATCCCTGATGATCATGCCAGTCATGTTGCAGGTACAATTGCTGCGGTTACCAACAACAGTACCGGCGTTTCAGGTATTGCCGGAGGAACGAGCTCCGGAAATGGAATAAGAATTATGTCCATTGACCTGTTTGATGGATCGCACGGTCTTTCTGTTCTAGGAATGATGACCTATGCGGCTGACAATGGAGCAGCTATTTCACAAAATAGTTGGGGATATGGTTCACCCGGTGTTTATGTACAGAATGAAATTGATGGGATTGATTATTTTAATGCGAATGGAGGAGGTGTGGCATTGGATGGTGGGATTACGATTTTTGCAGCCGGTAATGATAATAGCGATGCGGCCTGGTGGCCGGGTTACTACAGTGGCGCAATGTCAGTAGCAGCCACCAACAACCAGGATGTAAAGTCGTATTATTCCAACTATGGGTCATGGATATCTATTTCAGCACCTGGAGGAGAAACTAACAGCGTAACAGCAAGGGGAGTGTTGAGCTCTGTAAGCGGAAGCTCTTATGCTTTTTACCAGGGCACCTCCATGGCCTGCCCTCATGTATCGGGAGTAGCTGCTTTGCTGATCTCTTATGCGCACCGGAATGAATACACTTTGCAGAATACCGATGTATGGAACCTGTTAGTTGATAATGTTGACAATCATTATCCCGAAAATTCTTCATACATCGGTAAACTTGGGTCGGGAAGGCTGAACGCTCACCTGGCCTTGATTGCCCTTGAAGAGTTGATGAATGGGGTGCAAAATCCTGCATCATTCTCAGCTACACCCGTCAGTGTAAGCCAAATAGACCTTGGATGGACAAAAAACCCCGACAACAACGACGTTATGATTGTCTGGTCGGCTACAAACACTTTCGGTACTCCTGTTGACGGAACTGTTTACACTACCGGACAAACCATCCCGGGTGGTGGAACCGTTTTGTATCGCGGAAACAATTCAGCCTTTCAGCATACAGGCCTTGATGCTGCCACAATTATTTATTACAAAGCTTATTCGTTTAATGCCACCAACGAATATTCACCCGGCCGGATAGCCAATGCATCTACGTTTTGCGGTGTTTTTATTTCCCTTCCCTTTACTGAAAATTTCAATGTTGCCCCGCCCATACCTAACTGTTGGGAAAATAACGACAATCAGGGCAACGGGCAGGTATGGCAGTTTGGAATAATTTCAGGATACACCCCCAATCCCACTCTAAACGGCAATTACGCCTACCTGAACAGCGATGATTATGGTAGTGGCAATACACAAAATACTGACCTGATTACACCCACACTTGATCTGACGAATTATTCAAATGTAGCTCTTTCTTTCTCACATTATTACAGACATATAAGCTCGTCTGCAACATTGTCCTATAGCATCAACAACGGTAATACCTGGACTTTGATCCAATCCTGGACGGCCACAACAACAAATCCTGCTACATTCAATCAAGTAATTGCAGCAGTTGCGGGCCAGGCGCAGGTGAAATTCAAATGGAATTATACAGGAACATATGGTTGGTATTGGGCAGTTGATGATATTGCCATTACCGGCGATCCTTCAGGTCCGTATGCTGATTTTTCAGCCAATCCAACAACAGTATTCACGAACGAAGTAGTTACCTTTACCGATGCCTCAGGAGGTGGAACCTTAACCAGCTGGAGCTGGGATTTTGGCGCCGGTGCAAGCCCTGCAACTGCCCTAACGCAGGGACCGCACGAAGTGACCTACAGCTCGACCGGAAGTAAAACCGTAAGTCTTACAGTAAATGGAAATCTCACCCGGACGAAAACCAACTTTATTACAGTAAACCAAAGCCCTTTTACACCGCCAAGACAACTTGAAGGTACTATAAATAATTACACCGATGTTAGTCTTACCTGGCTTTCGCCCCTGCTAAACGACGGATTCGAAGTGTATAGTAATTTTTCCCTAGGTTATGGCAGCTTTACCCAGCGGGATGTTGATGGCAGTGCAACCTATGCAATACAGGATGTTACATTTACGAATCAAAACTACACAGGTTCATTCATTATTTTCAATCCATCTCAGACAACCCCAGCGTTAAGTGGTGACTGGGCGCCATTCACAGGGCAAAAGTATGCGGCTTGCTTTGCAGCCACAACCCCACCAAACAACGACTGGCTTGTTACCCCAAAAATAACTGTGTCGCCAGATGAATGGTTTAGTTTCTATGCCAAATCAGTGACGAACCAATATGGCCTGGAGCGTTTCAAGGTTGGGATTTCAACAACAGGAACACAATCTGCCGATTTTACCATCATTTCAGCAGGCAGTTATATTGAACCGCCAATCACCTGGACAAAATACAGTTACGATCTTTCAACTTATGCCGGGCAGGAAGTTTATCTTGCCATCAACTGCTTATCAAACGACGCTTTTGTGTTGATGATTGATGAGTTGAAGATTGAAGGAGGCCCCAGCAAAGAAACGGAACAATCTGAACCTGATTTCGCAGTTATTCCCCCGGATTTCAAACCTCTTGAAAAAGTAAAAGGCGAGGGTGGCCCTGTGATGCAGTCCGATGAACTGAGATTCTCCAAGTCATTCGGATCTTTCGATATATACCGTAATAATAACCTGGTCGGATCCTCTTCAGATTTTAGTTTTAATGATGCAGAACTTTCTCCTGGTTCTTACACTTACACCGTAAAAGCTAATTATGTTGATCCTGTTTACCAGTCTGAAGCTTCAAATTCAGTTCAATTGCTTGTGGCAGCGAGCCGTTGGAAAGGCACTGCAAGTACCGACTGGTTTACCAATACCAACTGGACCGGTAATTCGGTTCCAACTGCAGCCGATGATGCCCTTATTCCTTCGACCAGCGTAACGAATTTCCCGGTGATTTCAGGCACTGAAGCAAAAATTGTTAATCTTGAGATTGAAAGTGGCGCCAACGTTAATATCCTGCCAACCGGACAACTTACTACATCCGGCACGATTACCAACAGCCAGGGTAACGACGGACTAGTGATCCAATCGGGCGCAAGCGGCGCCGGTTCGTTAGTACACAATACAGACAATGTGCCCGGTACCGTTCAGACTTATATCACCGGAAGCAGTAACCTGGCCATTTACAAATACCACTTTGCTTCCATCCCGGCCTATTATGCAAATCCACTGTCCGGATTATTCCTTGGGTCTTATCTATACCGCTTGGATCCTACGCAAATCAATGAAAACGGTTATTATGGAAAATGGGTTGCTATGGGGGGATCAACTATTAACCCGCTAAATCTCGATCAGGGTTACATGATCTATTACCCTGATGCTTCAACGATTTATTCTTTCGAAGGCCATTTGAATAATGGCAGCTTCAGTTGCGGGGTCACGGGTAATGCCGGTAATTATACCTTCAACCTGGTTCCAAATCCCTATCCTTCAGCCATTAACTGGGGGGCAACCTCAGGTTGGACTCGCTCAGCAGGCGTTGGAGGGGTATGCTACATATGGAATGGCGTCAATTACACCAGCCTAACATCAGCCACTGATAATTATATTCCGGTTGGCCAGGCATTTATGGTGATGGTTAATAATGAAACCTCACCACAGGTAGCCATGAATAATGATGTCCGTGCACACAACAGCCAGGCCTTTTACAAATCAACCAATGCACTGGAAAACTACCTGACCATAAAGGCCGAAGCCAATGATTATTCAGATGAAACCACTGTTTGGCTTAATGAAGAATCCACAACTGACTTTGACCTGAAAACAGACGGTTTTAAATTGTATGGCATTGTCGAAGCGCCACAGTTGTACTCGACATCTTCTGATGGTCATAAACTTTCCATCAACAGTCTGCCTTTTACCGGCGGTAAAATGGAAATTCCGGTTGGATTTGAATTGGGTGTAACCGGCGAGGTGAAATTCACTTTCTTGGCCACCGAAAGTATCAACCCTTCCATCCCTGTTTACCTATGGGATCAACAAGCTGATAAGATGACTGATCTCCGTGCTACTTCCACCTACACCTTCTTCCACGAGCCTGGTAATGACGCCATGCGGTTTGTGCTGCTCATCAACAGCGCCGTTGGTGTTGATGAATTGCCAACACCAGAGGCCAGCGCCTATTTCTACGATGGCTGGCTCTATCTGAATATTTCGGAGAAGGTCACCGGAATATCAACAGTAAACCTGTTCAATGTGAACGGTCAGCTGTTGTTCAGCAGTCAGGCTCAGCCCGGCCGCTCAACGGTTGCTGTTCCCGGTTTGAGTGCCGGCGTTTACATGGTACAACTCTTCAACGAGCAATTTTCCATTACCCAAAAAATAATCACCCGGTAACTCTTTCACTAATAACGATTAAAAATAAACTACCAATGAATAATAAAACTCAATATAAAATGAAAAAGAAAATCTTTCAGTTAATTTTAACAGCTTACTTGGCCTTGTTTATATCAGGTGCAATTTTTGCCCAAAACCCACCACCTCCCCCGGGGGATCCGGGTGGTGGCGGCGGGAATCCGCCTGTTGGTGGCGGTACGCCAATAGAAGGTGGAGTTGTTACTCTTATTCTACTTGGAGCTGCCTATGGCGCCAGTAAAGCGTACAAACTGAAAACCCGTAAATAGCAGCTAAACCGCTCTCTTTTCCAGCAATCGCTAAACAGCTTATCTAAAGTAAGGCTGACAGGAAACAAAACAAATAAAACCCCGGGCTATCTTTCGACAGACCCGGGGTAAAACCTCACATTAATCCTCACTTCATTTTAGGACAATCTTCCTGAAAATGCGTTGTCCGTTAATTTCGATTTTGGTGAAGTAAACACCGGCATTGAAATCAGTCAGATCTAAAGAAGTCTGGCCGGCGGTTAAAGTTTCGGTAATCAGCACAACCTGCCCCCGAACATCGGTCACAATGATTTTAGCGCCGGATTGAAGACCGGTGATGTTCACCACGCCATCCGAAGGATTGGGGAAGATGTTGATCAGACAAACAAACTCAGCGAACTCAACTCCGTTAGAACTTTCAAACCCGGTGATGGCCGAAAGGCCGTTTTCGGTGAAGTGTCCGTCGGATTGGGGGAGGGTTTGGTCAAATGTGGGATTCAAACCTGTCAGTCCCGCATGTGCGGGATTGAGACCTGACAGGTTTTTGAAGAAAATCATTTCGCCTTCAAAGAACCCATCTTTCTCCGCTGTTATCGGATCATCGCCAAACACCGTGAGGCTGATGATTTCGCAGTTATAAACTGTTGCTCCGAAGCAATTGCCGTCCTGATCGTATGCACCTATGATTGCTCTCTGTTCAAAACCTTTGAACGCTTCGGGCAGGATGGCGATGGTGTGGGTGGAGGGGGTGGGAGTGATTTCCAAACCTGACAGGTTTTGATCCCGCTCGTGCGGAACTGTCAGGTTTATGGAACTCTTCATCCCCGTAAAATCCACTACTCCGGGGGCTGTCAGCAAAACATAGTAAGCTTTTCCGGGAAGAAGAATGCCTAGGGAATTAATACCAAACTCCGGCCAGAAAACTCCAGTTCCAGCTACATCCTTTGCAATCACAAACCCGTTGACCGGTGAGAGCAGACCGGCAGGATCGGCGCCCTCAGGCGTGACGACTGGCAACAGACTCCAGCCGGCATCAAGCCAGACATTTTTGTTATTTTCCACATATCCTTCTACCGCAAGGGTGCATTCTGCCAAAGTTTTAACCTTAAAAGCTGCGTGCTGATACCAGTTGCCAATGGTGTTGATATTTTGTCCGGGATAATACATTTCTGTCATGGTCTGGGCAATGATCAGCTCATCGGTAACCGGGGCAAACACATCTTCCATGGCAGGATTTAGTGGCTGGAGATAACTTGACAAGCCACCCCAGCCAGCTGGAAGTTCAATAAAATGGGTTTCCGGCTCGCCTGTAACCTCCATATGAGCCGGGAGGTAATAGAAGGGCTCATCAGGATCGTTGGAATGGATCAGGAAATAACCGATATAAAAGCCAGGATTATATCCTGAGGCATCAAAGGTTACGATCATATTCTGGTATTCACCAGAAAGCACAGCAGCCTGGGAAGGACCGATGGAAAGAAAGGGAAATCCTGGTGAATAAATCCTTACATCATCAATGAACCATCCGGGGAAAGAATTAGCGATTTCATCCCCGGTGTCAAATAGAAACCGGATTTTTATTTCATTTTCGGCATATTCCGAAATATCAAGTGTGGTAACGATCCAGCTTTCTGCGATCCCTGTGGCATCGTCGCGGATTCGCCACCAGTTTTCTCCCCCATCGGTGCTGATATCTACATACAGCCAGTCAAAACCCTCCTCAACATCATAATATTCTTCAAATTCAAGGTAGATGGTATTGCCCCAATGTGGTAATCTTACCGATGGTGAAATGATTGCTTCCGTCACAATATTCGAATTATAATAAGTCCCGGTAAGTTCGTTCCCACACCACCAGACATGTTCCGGCGCATTGACATCAATATTTATCTGATGCCATTGGTCTTCCGTTTCCTGGTAATTTTCAATCTGCCAACTATTTACACCATTTTCCATATCATCAAAAAATATATTGACATCACCGGCTCTGGTCGCAGGCATTTTGTCCCTGATTTTTGCAGGTTTTACCCCCAGCAAGTCGTCATAGTGATAAACCGGAGTCTGCTCCTGATTCGGATCAATCCGGGTATTTCTCTTTGACTCTTTAGTTTGGAGGGGCACTTTTTTCAAGGCACGATGATTCTTACCTTCCATTGCCTGAGGGATAGTGAATTCCAGTATTGAAGGATTTTCGCCAAAATTGGCAATATCAAAAGTTTGGATTTCATTTCCACCAACCGGCAGCGAAGCAAATAAATAATCGATATCCGGAATTTCAAAATCAGGAGCAAACTTGCATTCTGCATGAATTGTAATGAACGCGTAAGGATGCAGTGGATCGCTGCTGGTGATTACCAGGCCGGAACTAAACGGTCCGGTCTCTCCTGGATCAATGTATATTTCAGGGTAAATACTTTGAGAAGGTTCGATAATAAACTCATCCCAGACGATCGTAATACCACCATCAAGCGGGTAAACCTCAAAGATTTCGAGTGGTAAGGCGCCCTGGTTGGTAATTTTAAGTTTTAGCATTTCAGGGAATCCCAGGAAATATTCACCATAATCAAGTACAACTGGGGTAACAAACAGGCTGGCTTCTTCCATCACAATAAGGTTTACCGGAACTTCAACTATCTCCTGTGTACCCGTATTGATAACCTTTATTGTAGCCGAATAATCACCCGGGGTCAGCCCTGTTGCATCGAACAATACCATTACCTCTTTGGTTTGCCACCCCTCAATTATATCCTCCATATTTTGTGTTGGCTGGGATGCTGAAATTCCATAGTCTTTATGGTACCAGTCAAGACCATTGGCATCAGCAGGTGGCGTGAGAATTTCTCCCGCTTCTCCAAACATAAACCACATGGCTTCAGGCTCATTATAGTTCTCATCACCCCTTTTGATGATTTCGACACCATTGACAATGAGTTGGCAATCAAAACCTCCAAAAGCACCGCCTCCATATATACCATTGTAAACTTCGATGGCAATGCGGTTTCTGCCAGGTTGTAACATCCAGGAGACATCCAACTCATGATCCCAATAATTTAATCCATGTACTTCATCATAAAAATCGAATTCAAGGATCCCATTTATCCAGACACGACATCCATCGTCGAAGCCTAAATAGAGAATTGCCTCATAAACATATCCTGTTTCAATATCTTTAATGAATTGGGCATTATCCGGGGAAATGGTAAGAAGATTTTCGTTTTCATAAACCGGCGTAGAATTGTATTGCCACCCCAGAGATGATGTCAGAGGAGACCCACCGCTGGCATAATCCATTTCCCACCATAACCGTCCGCTGGCATCGTTTGGCGGAGTTAATACCTGGCCAGCCTGACCGTAAACGTGCCAAAAGGCTTCAGGCTCTCCATTAAACAAATCCCCTCTGCTGATTTTATTCACACCGTCAACCACCAGCTGACAATCAAAATAACCTCCTCCTCCCCCGCCATATACACCGTTTAAAACGATAATCGAAAAACGGTTTCTGCCCTCAATCAGATTTTCGCTAATATCTAATTCCTTGTTCCAGTACTCACCACCGTGCACCTCTTCGCTGAAATCGAATAATAAACCTCCGTTCAAAATTACCATACAGCCATCGTCAAAGCTGAGGTAAAGGATTGCCTCTTCATAGGTTTCTATTTCAACATCTTTGATAAAATAAGCATTGTCGGGTGATTCGTTTAAGAGATATTCATTCCCGCCAAATGGGGCTGACCAATAGTTCCAACCCAATACATCAAACTGATCAACGGAAGTATTGCCGGAAATTGTGTTAAGGTTCAGCCACTGATAACGTCCGTAATCTTTTTCCCACCAATGCCTTGCATACACATCATTGGTTGGCAAAAGCTGTTGCCCGGTTTCACCGAAATAGAACCACATGGCTTCGAGCACACCATAATTTTCATCTCCACGCTTTATCAGCATCTGACCGTCCACCTCCAGTTCGCAATCGAAACCGCCGTTACCGTCACCGGCAAAAACCCCATTGAAAACTACTACAGTGATTCTGTTAGTTCCAGGTGTAATCCACCCGGTAATGTCAATTTCCTGATCCCAATAGCCCACATTATGCGCATTGTATTTATCGTCAATGACCAAAATTCCATTCACCCATGCCCGGACACCGTCATCAAAACCCATCCGCAGAAAAGCTTCGTTGAATTCACCGGAAACTTTTAAATCTTTAATAAACATGGCCTGGTCAGGGGACGAACCCAAAATTCCATCGTCACTGTCGAGCGGTGTTGAGCCATAGTTCCAACCCAATGCCTGAAGCGGCGCCAGGTAATTAGTCTCAATTTCCAATCCATAGCTATTCCCATCGTTGTTGGTGATGCTCATTCCCTGCGTACGTTTCTCCCCGTTAATCAACGCTTCCTCAAAATATTCCGGTGTTACAGTGAATGGTATTGGAGGAGGTGCACCATTTCCCTGTACAAAAACTGACCAAACTCCCAGGTCAGGATGGTCGCATTCGATCATGATCTCGTCTGAGAAAAAACCTTCGCTTCCGGGAGTGAATGTTACTGTGATCGCATATTGCCCGCCATTGGGCTGAACAATGCAAGAGACAGGATCTACAAAAAATTCATTGGTTGTGTTTGTGATGGAAAATACATTGATTTCATCATCACCATAATTTGTGAGAATAATATGCATAACACCAGATCCGCCCACGTTGACTGCTCCATAATCAATGAACAACGGACTAACCATAAACCCTCCTACACCCGGGCCGGTATATTTGAAGAGCATTGGCCTGAATCCCTCCGGCTGAAGGTCTATCTGCCCTCCGGCCCAACCTGTTTGCCAGTCGTACCAATCCATCACAAACACTTTGTAACCGTCAATCATCCGGTTCCAACTTTGTCCACCATTAAAACTTACCGTAAGCCCATTACGGAGATAAGCTCCACTTGAAAGCACTGTGGCAGGAGTACCGGGAATATATTTCAGATCCCAGTTTAATAAATCACCTTCAAATTCAACGATCTGCCAGGTTGCGCCACCGTCGTTGGATTCTGCCAGTTGCGTGGTTTCCCAGCTTCCGACATCCTGCAGGTATCCGCTATCGCTGTCTCTGAAAACAACCCTTGTATATGAGCTGAACGGAGATGTAAAAGCTGACCAGTTAAGGCCGCGATCATCAGAGCGGAACACCCGTCCCTTGGTCGTAGAAAACCAAATCCTGTCGCCCACCGCATCATAAGTTCTTACAATGGCATTTTCACCGGCTAAGGGTATAGGTATATTCACGGAAGGGACTTTAATCCAGTCAGCTCCGGAGTTACTGGTTGTGTAAATATCAAAAAAACCATCAACCGGATCGCCAATGGTAACACCCTCTGTGCTGTTCCAGAAGTGAACAATATCAGGAAAAGCATCAGGATGTTCAAAAACGCCAACCTGTCTGGCCCAGGTGTTACCGCCGTCAAAGGTTGCATAAATACCCGCCTGGCTGCTACTCACCGGATTGGTTTTGTAGAGCACAGCATAAGCGTAAGGCAATGCATCTATCCCAAAAATCATCGCCGGCGAAAGATCCTGATCCCCGGTGATGTATCCTGTCTGCCAACTAACACCACCAACCTCAGAGCGGGCAAACATCGGAGCATAACCACCGCCACTGACATCTTTAGCGCCTACCCACAAATCATTTGCATTCAACGTGTGAATATGACTGATTTCATAAAGCTCAGGAAATCCGGGATCCTGAATGACCCATTGACCGTAAATGACCGCAGGAGTGATTAACACCCCTAAAAGCAGAATTCTTAAGGTTTTCATAATGAGTTTAATTAATTGAAAATATGTTACTTAAAGTAATTTCAATGAGTTTTTTAGTTGAGGTAAAGGTAAATAAAACGTGGGGAATAAGTGTTTGAAAATCAATATTTTTACAAAATATTTGTTTATGCCTTAATTAATTGTTTATCAATATTTTATACATGTATATTTCTCCATATATTGTTTTACAATTAAATAAAAAACCCCGGGCCATCTTTCGAAAAACCCGCGGGTAAAACCTAACCTGGATAAACCAGAAATTACAAATGCAATAAACAAATCTCAAATAAATCCAATGTACAAAGGATCAAAAATCCAAACAATGAAAACTACCTTTCCTATGTGAGGCAGGCAGGAATGAATGTGTAGCCGTTTGATATTTGATTTTTTTTATTTCGTATTCCTGCCTGGCGGCAGACAGGTATTTGTCTTTTGATATTTGCCATTTGAAAATTCTGCCAAAAAAGCAAGAAAATAAGAAATAAGACCCTATACCAAACCTTTTACCATCATCGCCAGCCAGATACCGATTTCAGGCTGATTTAATGTAATTGGCGAAAACACCATCGCCAATGCAATTTTGGATAGGTTGGCTCACCCCCCGCACCAAAGTGAATTAAACGGCGAAAGCCAAATAAAAAACTGTAGTTTTGTCACGCCAAATCGTTCATTGAAACCTTCACCTAAATTGGTGTCAGTACACCCATTTGAGGGGACAGGATGACCGGGTTATTCACAAGTTAATTGTACTTTTGATGATTATGGTTTTATGGAGGCTGCAAATATGTTTTTTATTTTTTATTTTCATTCCAGCGCTTTTATCAGGGCAGGTTTTTGAGGATAAGGCCGATAGTTTGCATATTGCCTTGCAAACAGCCAAAAGTACAAATCAGAAAACAGACCTCTTACTTGAACTTTCTGATGTTTATTCCGGATGGGATAATGTTAAGGCATTAAAATTTGCCCATGAAGCATATTTATTAAATGCCAATGATGGCGAGAAGGAATACAAATGGAAAACCAGCAGGAAACTTTCAAAAGCATATCAAAATCTTGATAGTTTAAACCAATCCAATAGGCTCGAACTGGAAGCATTAAATATCAGCCGGGAATTGGCTGATAAAGAAAAGATTGCCCTGTCGTTGAGCGCACTTGGCGGACGTATGTTGAGCATCGGGAGCTACCAGATGGCTGGAGAATACTTGTTCGAATCCCTGGATCTTTTCGAAAAAATGAAGGACTCATCGAATATTTCAACAGTAAACATTCTTATTGGCATCATTCATTATAAATTGGACAATCCAAACAAGGCCATAGAGTATTACAGAAAAGGACTTGACCTGGCACTCATTTTGAACAACCAAACGAACATTTCAGCTGCTTTAAACAATATTGCTGCTATTTACGAAAAACTTGAAGACTATGAACAGGCATTGTATTATTTTAAGCAGGCACTTGAACTCAACCAGCAAAGCGATAATTTTTTATGGATTGCCAATAATTTCCTCAATATTGGTATTGTAAATTACCGGCAGCAGCGATACGATACAAGCCTCATTTATTTCGATAAGGCAATTTCATTGTACGATTCTCTTGACAACGACGATGGGTTGGCCTCGGCATGGAGTTATGCCGGGAAAACCTATTTTCAGTTACATCAGAATGATTCCGCCTATTTTTATGCATCAAAGGCCATGCAGGTGGCAAAAATCAATAACTTAACTGATGAGTTGATGCAAACCAGCCTTTTCCTGGGGGAGTATTTTGAAACCATTGATGTTAAAGATAGCGCCACATATTACACGATTTTTTATTATCAACTCCGCGACAGCCTCAATAGCAAAGAGTATTTGCTGCAGGTCTCCAAACTGGAACAGCAATATGATTTTCAGAAACAACAACAAACCTTTGCCCTTAAGCAACAACGAAAGGATTTTGTAAAAATAATGATCATTGGTGGCCTGTCGGCCATATTGCTCATCATCGGCCTTTTGTACAGCCGATTGAAAATTAAGGCCAAGCATAACAAGCTAAAGGAGCAGCAAATGGAAAGAGAGCTGGAATTTAAAAACCAACAAAATGCTGCTGATGTTATTGGCCTTATGAAGCGAAACGAAATAATTTCTAAACTGAGCATTAAACTAAAAACAGTTGAAGACTCGGCCGGCAAGCAGGAAGTAAAAAATGCCATCCGCAAGATTTCTGCTGAGTTGAGGCTTGCTACAGAGAAGGACATCATGCCTGAGTTTGAACTCAGGTTTAAAGAGGTCCACAAAGATTTTTACGACAAACTAATCAGCAATTATCCTGACCTTTGGCCCAGCGAACTCAAGTTGTGCGCGTTTCTAAAACTCAATCTTACGACCAAAGAAATTTCGGAACTCACAGGCCAAACCCCTACCTCCATCGAGAAAGCCCGTTACCGCCTGCGCCGAAAACTTCAAATCACATCTCCTGACACCAATCTGGTGTCGTTTCTCTCTGCTTTATAGCTACATACATCTCGAAGTCCGGTATTAGTCCGGGTATTTCCTTTTTCAGATACCGGATAAGTCCGGATTGAAAATTTGCATTCCCATCCTATGCGATTGTAGTTTTGCCGAAAATAATCCTAATGGAAAATTCCGGCAATTTAGACGACAAGAAAAAGGATGCGAAAAAAAATACTGAATTGGATGAAGCTACACTGGATACCTTGATTCAAAAAAGCCTGACAAACAATAAAGTTCTGTGCCGAATGCTTGAGCAACTTCAGAAGAAACAACTGAAAAGCAAATAGTTATAATATGTAATCATAGTTCTTAACAAATTAATTTTTTCAATCTTAATTATTCACAATTTAAAATTTCAAATTATGAGAAGATTTTTACTTTTAGCTTTACTGCCAATGCTCATTTTTAGTGCATTAGGGCAAAACATCAATCAGGGAAACCCGTCACTTGAAAAAGGATCTAAAAACACAGATCAGCTCACGGTTAGCTTTACTTCTCTCAACGAATATGTGAGTGGTACAACAATGAACCTAAATTTTGTGCTTACGTTTTCATCTTCAGTGAGTGATCAGGCAGACTTATTTCGACTTACTTTCCCTACCGGTATGACTCCAACCGCGGGAACACCAGTATTGAGTTATGTCAACCCCATTAATATTAATGGTCAGGTGGTATCCTGGGGGTCGGATCATAACAACACCGGGCAATTTTCAATCCTTGCCGGCACATACAACATTTATGTTACCGTTCAAATTAATGCCTCTCTGTCGGGCGCCCAGTCTTTAGCTTATTTATTGTCGCCCCGTTATGCCGGGTATCCAAATGTCACAGGAACAGTTGCCATCATACAGGCAGTTCCTGTCCTGCCGGCGCCCACCAACCTAAATGCTATCGTGTTTGAGGATAACAATGTGGACCTCACATGGGAGGTTGAATCAAAAGCAGTGTTTCAAAATTTCAATATTTACCGGAATGATGAGCTGATTGCAACGCCAACGGAAACAGCCTACCTGGATGAAGATTTATTAAATGGTGATTTCGAATACTACGTAACAGCTGTTTATGATGAAGGTGAATCGGAAGCATCCAATGTAGAAATGGTTACTATCGAAAAAGATCCCTGGGTGATTACTCCAACCGGAACCATACATACTATTCAGGTACCAGTATCGGTTGCCCCGGGTATTAATGGTGTGCCACTCACTGCAGGAGACTGGATTGGTGTGTTTTATGTAAACGATGAAGGCATGGAAGTGTGCGGTGGTGGTGCAACAATTTCCCTTTTCGGAAATACTGTCGTCACAGCTTATGGTGATGACATTACCACCACCGAAAAAGACGGTTTTGCTGATGGCGATGCCTTTTGGTGGAGACTTTTTGATATGAACGAAACTGCCGAATACAATGCTGTGGCTACTTATGACGCAAGTGCTCCGGATCAGGGCAATTTTGTTCAAATGGGACTGTCAAAATTGACTGCACTAAATGCCGAAGAATTTATCAGCAATTTTGTTTTCAAAGAAGGCTGGAATAGTATGTCCAGTTTCATCATACCCGAAAATCCTGCCATGGAAGATCTATTTGCTTCAATGGTTGATGAACTTGTTATTTTCAGAAATCTGACTGAAATTTATTGGCCCGAAGAG
>JACZJL010000153.1 GCA_014860585.1 Bacteroidales bacterium
CTGTGAGTTCGTGATCGTGGTGAACCCGCTGCCGGTGTTTGACTGCCCGGCTTACGGCCCGTTCTGCGAAGGCGACGATGCAGTTGAATTCTCTGGAATTGGCGTTTACACCTTTGATGGTGATGTGGTCACAGGGTTCAATCCGGCTGAAGCTGGCGAATACCTGTTTGTTTATACCGAAACCACCGCCTTTGGCTGCACCGACTTCTGTGAGTTCGTGATCGTGGTGAATCCGCTGCCGGTGTTTGACTGCCCGGCTTACGGCCCGTTCTGCGAAGGCGACGATGCGGTTGAATTCTCAGGAATTGGCGTTTATACTTTTAACGGTGAAGTGGTCACAGGGTTCGATCCGGCTGAAGCTGGTGAATACCTGTTTGTCTATACCGAAACCACCGCCTTTGGCTGTGTGGCCAGCTGTGAGTTTGTGATCGTGGTGAACCCGCTGCCGGTTGTCACAATTAGTGGTAACTTTGAAATCTGTGACGGCGAATCCACAATTCTTACGGCTTCATTGGGTGCATCTTACCTTTGGAATACAGGAGCAACTTCACGAAGCATTACCGTCACAGATGCAGGAGAGTATTCAGTTGTTGTAACAGATGTGAATGGATGCATTGGTGAAGGATCAGTTCAAATCATTGTCTTTGACCTGCCAACTTCCTACTTTGAAACTTCTGAAACAGTAATTTGCTTTGGTGAACCGGTAACATTAACTACCTATTTTACCGGAGTTCCACCATGGACTATTACCTACATAGAGAATGATGAATTCACATCGTTTACAACATTTGACAACCCGGATTTCCGTATTGAATATTTCAATAAAACAACAGTCATTCAAACTGTTTCAGTAACCGATGGTAATGGCTGTACAACTGCACTCAACCAAAGTGTTACAATTGTTGTTAACCCATTGCCTGTATTGACTTGTCCTCCTTACATGCGTGCATTTGTCAATGATCCGGTAGTCCTCCTTAATAGTGTAACTCCTTATGGTGGAAGCTACTCAGGAGAGGGTGTCAGCTACGATGGGACAAATTATTATTTCGATCCATCAATAGGTATCGGAACTTACCAGATCACATACTGCTATACTATTCCGACAACCGGTTGTGAAAGCTGTTGCTCCTTCAGTTTCATTGTTCTCAGAATACCTGGAGACGAACAGATTATTTGTATGCCGGAAGGTTGGAGTGGCATTTCAAGCTATTTTATCCCCGACAATCCGCAAGTTGAAACTATTTTCGCCGATCTCGTTGCAGAAAATAAGTTGGTAATTATGCTCGACGACAACAAGTTTTACTGGCCGGAACAAAATATCAATACGTTGGTAAATTGGAATGTTTATAAAGGGTATAAGATAAAAATGAATATGGCAGCATGTATCGAGATTTCGGGTGAGATGCCAGATAATAAAACTTTCACCGCAAATAATGGAAGCAGTTACATTCCGGTTCTCTGCGATCAACCGTTACCTGCCGAAGACATTTTTAATCAGTTTGGTGATAAGCTTTTATTTGCCTATGACCTGCATTCGCAATTGCTTTACTGGCCACTTGGAGGAATTTATACACTTGAGGTTCTCGAACCCGGTAAAGGATATTTAGTGAACATGAACCAGCAAGGACAAGCTACTTACAATTGCTCCAAATCGACGATTCAAAACCACATTCCGGCAAAACCGGTGGATTATGAAAATGCGCCGTGGAGTTATGAAAAGACGGGTTCAGGTCATTTTATATCTCTCAGCAGCTCAGCGCTTAATGAGTTAGTAACCGGAGACTTCATCGGTGTTTTCGATGCAAACGGTGCTTGTACCGGATTAACTCAATACAACGGTGATTCGGGCAACCTCCTGCTTGTTGCTTATGGTGATGACCTCACTACTGAGATGACGGATGGATTGAATGAAGATGAGAGCATGTTCTTCAAAATTTACCGTCCTTCGTCAAAAACTGAAATTTTAACAGATGTGACTTATGATGCTTCAATGCCCAACACCGGATTATTTACGGACTTGGGTCAGTCAAAAATTGTGAGTTTCAAGACTGGGGCAACTTCAGTTTCAGCTGGCAAAATCAGTTCAATTGCACTGCATCCAAATCCAAGCAATGGTCTGATCAACCTTACGATACCCGCGATGGACGAAGTACTGACCATTGAAGTAACTGAAATTACTGGTCAGGTCATCATGACTGAAAAACTGGAAACATCTGCTACCGGATTTAAACATGAGATGGACCTTTCAGGGGTAAGTCCGGGGGTTTATTTTGTCAGGATTACAGGTATTAACCAGAGCGTGGTGAAGAAAGTGGTCATTCAATAAAGACCTGATCTAACAACAATTTTCAATTCAATATCATTATTGCTTTGAAAATATACAAATGAAGAAAAGCTCCGGCAATGCGCCGGGGCTTTTTTTTGATTTCTTGTTTAAGAACTCAAAAAATAAAATCATTTTTCGATGATTCGGATTTACCCAAACAGATTTTGCGTGTTTCACGGATTTTAATTGGAAAATGTTATCTTTTCTTTGTCTGGTGCTCGTTTGTATTTGAATTTTACCTAATCTTGAACCGTGAATTTATTTATTAACAATAAACTTTTTGAGTTATGGCGAATGCTTATCAACAACAAATGAATGATTTCATGGCAAAGGTAATTGCCAAAAATCCAAGTGAAGTCGAGTTTCATCAGGCAGTACACGAAGTCGTGGAAACCTTGATTCCCTTTGTGGAGGAAAATCCAAAATTCAAAGCAGCTAAAATCCTTGAACGGATGGTTGAACCGGAACGCGTAATCCTGTTCCGCGTACCCTGGCTGGACGACAAAGGTGAAGTGCAGATCAACAAAGGGTACCGCATTGAAATGAACAGCGCTATTGGTCCTTACAAAGGGGGACTGCGCTTCCACCCAACAGTGAACCTTGGAATTCTCAAATTCCTGGCTTTTGAGCAGGTGTTTAAAAACGCTTTAACGACACTGCCTATGGGTGGTGGTAAAGGGGGTTCTGACTTCGACCCAAAAGGAAAATCAGACAATGAAGTAATGCATTTTTGCCAGAGTTTCATGACCGAACTTTTCCGTCACATTGGTCCAGATACCGACGTTCCAGCTGGTGATATCGGCGTTGGCGGCCGCGAGATTGGATTCCTTTTCGGACAATACAAACGACTGAAAAATGAATTTACAGGTGTGCTAACAGGGAAAGGCATTCAATGGGGTGGATCATTGATTCGTCCTGAAGCAACAGGTTATGGTGCTACCTACTTCGCCCAGGAGATGTTGAGCACAAGAAATTTAGAAATAAAAGGAAAAGTTGTTGCCGTTTCAGGTTCAGGAAATGTGGCTCAGTATGCATGTGAAAAAGTTACCCAACTTGGTGGTAAGGTAGTTACACTGTCTGATTCCAATGGTTTTATTTATGATCCGGCCGGAATCGATAAAGAAAAACTTGAATTTATGATGTGGCTCAAAAACATTAAACGGGGCCGTATTAAAGAATACGCTGAAAAATTTGACTGTGAATACCACGAAGGCCTTCGCCCATGGGGAATAAAATGCGACATCGCCATGCCATGTGCAACCCAGAACGAGGTGAATGAAGACGAAGCAAAAACACTCATCAGCAACGGTTGCTTCTGCATTTCCGAAGGCGCCAACATGCCATCATCACCTGAAGCCATTGAGGTTTACCAATCTTCAGGTATCCTCTACGGCCTTGGAAAAGCAGCCAATGCAGGCGGAGTTGCTGTTTCAGGACTTGAAATGACACAAAATTCAATGCGTCTCGGATGGTCACGTGAAGAGGTTGATGCAAGGTTGCAACGAATCATGAAAGACATTCACTCAACTTGCGTAAAATATGGCAAACGTGAAGACGGATCGGTTGACTATGTGCAGGGAGCCAACATCGGCGGTTTCGTGAAAGTTGCCGAAGCTATGCTTGCTCAAGGTCTTGTCTAAGGTTCGAAAATTAGATTCTTTTCGAGTAATTCCATTGCAGAGGCTGTCTCAAAATTCTGGATTTAACCCGAATCGTTGAAAATCCAAATGAAAGACTTTTGAGACAGCCTCTTTTTTTTGTTCATCCAATAATTTCCCAATCATAAATTAGCTCACGGTCAATTGAAGATTTACTGCTCCGAAGTTTTATAACCGGTAAAAAATGAAAGTGGCCTCGTGATCGGATCAAAAACGAAATATTGAATCAGTACCAAATCTTTGCCATTATTGATCAGGCCGTACATCCTGTCAATATCATAAGGGTATGGTTCGCCATCGTCTGTCATTAAAAGTCCGAAGTTGTGTCTGCGATAGGTTTTCATACGATAAACATTGCCTGAAGTGTCGGTAAGGGTAATGACATGAACTGGCGTTGCTACTAACAACGAATCGATGTTAAGCTCAGCGTTTTTCCCGACAATGCTTTCAAATCGGACATCCCGGTATCCATGGATGAGGTTAATCAGATGGTTGGGGTCAAAGTCAGTAACCTTATGATTGTCAATAACTCTTGTGAGCCTCAAATCATTACGGTTTAATTTCTCAACTAAATAGGATTCCTCAGGAGTCTGGGGAAAATCAACCCGGATTGATCTGATTTCATGAGGGCTTTTTGCAAAAATCGTGTGATCTCTCCAGTCATTCGGATTGGCCGAAAACCTGGCAGAAAGAAAACCACGCAAACCCGGAAGATAAACAATAAAGGGTGTATCAGAGCCCTCCATTAACATATAGGTGCCAAGGTTATCCTGCGTTGGTTCACCCACATAATAAACTTTTGACAGTTTCTCGCGGTAAAACAACCTGATGCTATTGAAGATGTTAATCCGTGGCAAATGCTGATAAATTTCCACCTTGACTGAATTTGCTGCCAGATTTTTGATCACGCTGTTATAAGCCGACCGCGACACAGGCGCCTGTACTGCCATTCTGAACATGCTGGAAAGTAAACGGGTTACAGCTTCGTTTCGTGCAGAAAGTGTATCATTCAGCGACCATTCACCCGGTTTGATTTTAGTCAGCAGCATATCATTACCGCGCATATCAGCAAGAAAAATCCTTGTCACAGACGCAGTATCATCGATAGCAAATTCTCCGATTTCCTGCCTGAGGGTTCCTGTTTTATTTTGCATCCATAAATACAAAGCCAGCACAGCCATGATGGCAACAATCAATAACTTTATCCGTAAATTCTTCATATAAAATCCATTCTCTCAATTATCAATACTATGTTTTAAATGATTCAGGAAACCAGGAAATCCTGATTCGTTCAGCATAAATGAGTACTGTTCATATTGATTTCCACTCCCAATAATCACTTCTCATCCCGGTCAAAATCAAATCTACTAATTTCCTTTTGCCCTTTTATCATACAACTGCTGCAATTCAGTATTTCCTGTTAAACCGTACAAATGGCTTAGATTGCGGTTTGCAATCTGATTGTTTGGGCTTAAAGTCAGCACGCTCTGAAAGGTAAGGATGGCGTTATCATAATCTTTAAGCATGTAATAACAATTCCCAATGTTGATCATAGCCCCAACATATTCCGGTCTTAACTCCACAGATTTTTGGAATTGAACCAATGCATCAGCATATTTTTGTTGCTCAACAAACAAGTTCCCCAATTCGAAATAATGATCAGGATCTTCAGAGGTACTGTTTTTCATTGTATCCAATTTCTTGTTAAATGCATTTTGAACCAACGACATGTTATTCCTTGCTGTTGGGTTTTCAGGATCCATCTGCAATGCTTGTTTCAGCAATTTTAGTGCTTCGGCATAATCACCTTTCATATAATAGGACAACGCCAGATTTGCTGCCGTCATCGAGTTGGCGCTTGCCTTTTTGTAATACCCGATTGACGTATCATAATCACGGTTCTGGTAAGCAGCATAACCAAGTTTAAAATAGGCTTCACCGAACCTTGGATTGATCTCAACAGACTTTTGCAATTCTGCAACCCCTAATTTCATTAATGAATCCTTTACTTCCCGGTCAGTAGCAGCCACAGCCTGGTTTACCAGTTCGCTTCCATAATGCTTGCGTAATTGTGCACTATTACCCCCATAACGGATATCGTTCGAAAACAAAGTGTAATTATCCTTCCATACAGGGTTTCTGGTGATGGTTCGGGTCGAAAAAAACAAGATAAGCAAGGTGATCAGCCCAAGGAATACCCTGGAAGGCAAAGGTTTAAAATCATACAACACACGTCCCGTAGTTTTTTCGCGGGGAAGCAGTTTAAAAAGGTAGTAAGTGACCAAAACTGAAAATCCCAATACAGGGGCGTACAAAAACCTTTCAGCCATGATTCCGCCGCGCATCAGCACAAAGGCCAGACCAACCGACATCGAAATCCCAAAATAGATGATGGCAAACGAGACGATGTTTCTTCGCTTCAGATTTTTTATGGCAATGGCAATTAATACCGCTACAATAACCAGCGAAAGCCAAACAACCGGATTCCCCCACCCCACCTCTGGAACCTGATTGTATGAATAGTCATAAAGCAACCGGAAGGGGAATGCAAGCCTGAAGAGATAAAACCCAAAGATATAGAGTGTTGTGGGTATTCTCAACGCTAAATCCCTGTATGGATAGTTATTAATATCAACCGGTGGATTACCTGATAAAGTTCCAATTAATGAATATTTCAGGAGAAGGAACCCTACAGAGACGCCAACAAAAGCCAGTGTAACACCTGCAATATAACTACCTTTTTTTGGTGTAAAAAAGTAAAGCAGAAAGGGTACAACGGCAAGGGTAGTCATTGCAGTTTCTTTTGAAAGTAAGGCGAAAAAGTAGAAAATTAGCGCCAGCACAAGACTTGTCTTGTTTTTCGACTTCGAAAAATTAAAAACCATCAGCAATGCTAAAGTTCCATTGAGAAAACTGAGTATTTCGTCCCGACTTTTTATATTGGCTACAACCTCCGTATGCACCGGATGTGCTATGAACAATAGTGTGGCAGCCAACACAAAAAACGGCATTTTACGAAATAATGCTGATAAAAGGGCAAAAACCACCATTCCGGTTAACCCGTATAAAAGAACATTTACAAGATGCATGATCAACGGATTATTACCATGCAGTGCATTTTCGATGGCAAAACTGATATGTGAAAGAGGCCTGTAATACCCTAAATTCAGACCTGAGGCTGCCCAATAATTCTGGGTGGCTAATTTTGACAGGCCATCCCATCCCTGCTGAACATATTTATGGTTGGCTATTTGAGGCAGATCATCCAACGCAAAATCGTGCCCCAGAGTATTGCCATAAAGGATTAAGGCAAAAATCAAAGGTAACCAAATCAAATACTTAACTGCGGGAAACTGCTCCTGCAGATCAGGGTAAAGGCTCTTGCCATGCTTTTGTTTTATTGGTTTTTCGTTCCTCATTTTTAGTAAAATAATCAATTAATGCTTTATTATTTCGCATAGCGTTTCCTGCGAATCACTGCCTGTGCCATTCCAAAAAGAATGACCAAAACTACCGGGATCAAAACATTTACCAGCTGCCATCGTACTCTTTCGGTATCAACCTTATTTTTGTCAAGCAAACGCATTTTGAGTTCCCTCGACCTGATGCTGATCAATCCCGAATCATCGGTGAGATAATTCATTGCATTCAGGATAAAGTCTTTGTTGCCAAACTGCTGACCGGTGTATTTATCATAACCCAATGGTAAGGGCAGGTAGTTGCCCTTGGTTAATTGCATCTGGTTTCGGATCACATCCCCATCGGCAAAAACGATCATCTTTGCCGGTAAACTACTTACCTTAAAACCAATTTCCTTGTTTTCAGCTACTTCGGGTGGTATCCGGTTTTTATACAACGATTCAAAAGTTCCTTCAATTTTGATTGCAACAGGAATATTGGGGCGATTATACAGTCTTTCATCAGGCTTAAGGCCAAGAATATCCAGTTTTATCAGCACCGGAGTTTTAACAGCGCGCGAGTATTGCGAGGTAGTAAGTAATATTGTCTTATTGATTTCTGAAGTTGACTGTACAAAGTCAATGCTGCTCACAAATTCTGTTTTCAACGCATTCAGGTTTCTTACAATAGGGTCGGTGGATTGTGGGGTGATGATTGGGAAATAAAACCACGGGTAATACTCAAACTTCGGCTGATCTCCAATCTGGCCGGCTTTCACAGGGATGGACAGCGCGTTAAGGTCCATCACCAGCTCATTGTTAAGCCGGAAACCATATTTAAAAAACATATCTGTCAGGTTGAGATCACGTGCAATTCCCATTGTTTCAGTTGTCAGCTGAAGGCTGTCCATACTGGCAAAAACAGGATCGACCAACCACAATATTTTACCTCCACGCATCACGAACTGATCAATAATGAATTTATCCTTTTCGCTAAAAACTGAATCCGGTTTTGCAATGATGATGGCTTCAAATGTATTTACGATACGGGTCGTGAGTGAATCCACCTTCAGGCGCTCGCTAAGACTACTCAGTTGTTCGTCAAGTCTTATGTGTTCAACAACGTAATAATCGTTTAATGCTCCCCTTGCATCGGCAGTTTCATGGCGTGTTAGCTCGCCGTGCCCCTCGATAAAAGCAATTTTTGGCCTTCGTTGTGAAACCAGTTTCCTGATCGCGTCGGCAATGGCAAATTCAAGGTTTTCGATGGAGTTATTTAAAATTTCTTCCGGTGGTGTACCCCTCTGTGATGTAAGTAATAACAAAGGGATTTCTCTTCCGCGGAAAGAAGCAATAGCGCCCGGAAATATAATTCGCTGGGATGTACCGTCATTATTTCTAACCTGCAAGTCGGTTGGTTCAAGTCCTTTCTCGATCAGTTGCCTGTAAACCTGCTCCCGCTCCCGTGTATCCGAACTTTCCGAAGGGTTGATAAAACGGTACTCGATGTTGCTGTTAAAAGCCCTGAACTCGTTCAGCATATCTTTGGTTTCACGTTCGAGCCGCTTGAAACCGGCAGGAAAATCGCCGTGAAGATAAACCCTGAAAAAAACCAGGTCATCAATTTCCGAAAGTAACGTGCGCGTGGCCTCAGATAAAGTATAACGCTTTTCCGCTGTCAGGTCGAATCGGGTATACGCATAGGAGCCAATTATATTTGCCAGCACAATAATGGCAAGCCCAAACAGCAATTGGACAACATTTTGGTTCCTGTTATTTTTATTGAAAACTTTTCCCATCATCACAATCCTTTACCATTTTCGGCTTTCGATCGAAAGTTTAGTGAATAAAATGAATAATGCGATCAAACTAACAAAGTAAACAACATCTCTTGTATCAATTACGCCACGACTCATCGAAGTGTAGTGAGCGTTTATACCCAGGGATTTGATAAACAAATCTACCGTTCCAAACAAATCCAGCGAATGGATAAAGTCGAAACCAACATATGTGAACAAGCTTAAAAATACCGCTACAATAAAAGACACGATCGGGTTACCGGAGATCGAGGATGAAAACAGGCCAATTGAAACAAAAGCAGCTCCCAGAAACAATAACCCGATGTAAGAACCCCATATTCCTCCGGTGTCAATATTTCCCTTAGGCAACCCCAACTGGTAAACCGAATAAAAATAGATAAGGGTAGGCAATACAGAAAAAACAACGAGGATGACTCCGGCAAAATATTTTGCAATGATGATCTGAAGGTCGGTCAGTGGCTTGGTGAGCAAAAACTCAATAGTGCCGCTCCGGTGCTCGTCCGCAAACGATCGCATGGTGATGGCGGGAATCAGGAATAAAAAAACGAATGGCGCCATCATAAACAGACCATCGAGTGAAGCAAAACCAAAATCAAGAATATTAAAATCAGAGGCAAATACCCATAAAAACAAGCCGTTTGTCAGAAGAAACACCGCAATCACAATGAAACCGATCAATGAGCTCAAAAACCCTCTTAATTCCTTCTTCAGCAAAGTAATCATAGTAAATTGTTAAGCTTTGAAAGCGCGAAAATAATACAAATGAACGAACGCTAACCACTTCCAATTATTTCGGATAATCCAAGTCAGTGTAAATGACCGGATAGAATATTCATCAGGCTAAAATTTACCCTTAACTATTCGCTTCATTTTGACTTTTTAAAGAAAGTGTTTACTGATTTTGAAAAACCTGGTGCAGTATTTTCACCCATGTGGGTGAAATTCCTTATTTCAATACTGTAATAATTTAATCCTTGAACAACTTAAGTAAGTCAATTAAAAATTATTTCATTTTATTAAATCATTCATTATGAGTGTTATATATGTAATTTTGATAATAATAAATTCATTCAGACAACTTTGGCCTGCATTTTGAAAACCCAGCTTTAACCGGTTGCAAAATTTTTAACAAAACATTAACACTCAGAAATTTGGAAAAAGGTAATCATTGATATTACTTTTGCGCAAATTTGTACCATAATATTTTTTACCATTAATTAACACTAAATTGCAATTATGAAAACAAGTCTATTTGTTATGATTATGCTTAGCATGCTGATGAGTTTTACACACGGTAATGCCCGTGGAAACAGTCATCAGGTTCAGTCCTTTCAGCCACAGGTTGAAGAGTCAGAAATCCTTTCGTTTAAGGAGCCGCCAGAAAGTACCCGTTTCAGGTTACATCCTGGTTCTGCCCCGGGACAATCGGGTGGGAATCCGTTCTTACTGGTTGACACCCCTTTGAATTATTCATCAAACGTAGCAGAAGCAACTATTTTGAGGTATGACAACTCAACAAACGTGAATGCCATCGGATTGCAGGAGGGGGGCACATTCACTGCTGCGATAAAATTTCCTGCGACCACCATGGGGCAGTTTTCAGGGATGAAACTCTCACAGGTTGAGATTTTTATTTTTCATGTTCCAACTACCTGCGTTTTAAAAATCTGGGGACCTGGAACGGCTTCGAGTCCCGGTACGTTGCTTCATCAGGAGCAGTTTTTCCCATCACAGGCCAGTTGGCATGTGATTGACATTCCGGTTTTGATCGGCATAACAGGAGAAGAGCTTTGGGTAGGTTATGAAATTATACATACACCTGGTTTAGCGCCGTCTGGTGTGGGGCCAGGACCAGCAGCCGCCGGTTTTGGGGATCTGTTTTCATTTGACGGTCTCGAATTTGAATCATTGCTGAACAGTTCCGGACTGAATTTCAACTGGAACATCGCAGCAATACTTGAAACGCAAAGTGTTCTACCAACGGCATATGCTGGCGAAGACGCCACTATTTGTGCTACGGAACAGTATGTAATTGAAGATGCTACAGCGACAGATTTCAGTTCAGTTTTCTGGACAACCACCGGCGATGGATATTTTGTCACTCCGGTAAGTCTTAATCCTAAATATGTTCCCGGCCCGGGAGATATAGCATCTGGTTCAGTGACCCTTTGCATAGATGCATTTCCAATTGGCGGAGGGCAACCAGCATCCGATTGTATGCTTTTAACCGTAGACCTTGATCCGACGACTTGTTGTTGTCCGGATTTTAAACTCAAAGACGCCTTGAACATTTGTCCTCCCGAAGGGGCATGCAGAGGAGAAACAGCGCCAGGATTAAATAAGGAGGGAATGGCTGCCTGCAAGGAAACTACGCACACTTATACTGTTTTTCCAAATGATCCGGGGTACGTATATACATGGACGATCAGCGGAGGTACACCAACCAGTTTTGTCGGCAATCCCATTTCGGTTTTGTGGGGTAGCGGATCAAGCGGAATAATCCAGGTGTTTATTTCAGGAAACAATTGCAATGACACCATCAGCCAGGAAATTTGTCTGATTGACGGTCCTCAGGCTGATTTTACCTTTAATCCAAACCCTGTTTGCATGAATACCGATGTTAACTTTTTCAATACATCGCTTGGCGGGGCCACATATTTTTGGGATTTTGGGAACGGGGTAACCCACTCCGGCGCCAACCCACCTCCACAGCAATATAATGCTGCGGGGACTTATGTTATAACGCTCACTGCTACTGATCTTGGTTCAGGTTCAGCACAGGGTGATCATGGCGCCTGTGGTTGTGTTGATACCATTTCAAAAACCATTGTTGTGTTGAATGGCCAGGGTCCTGAAATTGAAACAGATTGTTGCTACGGAACGGTTTGCCCTGGTGAAACATCTTCTTTCTTCACTAACCTGGTTTGTGGCACATATAATTGGACAGTCGCGGGAGGAACTATTATTTCAGGCGCAGGCACCAATGCGATCACCGTGCAATGGGCTGCAACCTATCCCGGACCAACTTCAGTGACTTTAGCGGTTCCGGGTTGCGGTTCTGCACCTTGTCCCGGTTCCACCACCATTTATGTTCCGGTACTTTATCCCAATTTACCGATCAGCGGACCAAGCCCGGTTTGTGTCGGATCATCAGCTACTTATTCGCTGCCGGTGCTGCCCGGAACTTATTACACCTGGACTGTTACAGGCGGTACCTATCAATTTAATGATAAAGACCGAAATGTACCCAATGTGAACATTACTTTCAATACGCCCGGAACCTATACGATCCAGTGTGTATATAACAATCCTATGGCAGGTTGCAGCGGAGCCAGCTCAATTACGGTTGATGTACTTCCGGTCTTTTCGATTCTTTTCGGGCCTGAAGTTGTTTGTGAAGGATCCACTGAAACTTATTTTTCCAATGGAAATGCGAACTGGTTTATAACGCCCCCTGGAGCTTTGGTAGGAACCGGAAACTCCCCGGCCATCACCTGGGGTGCACCGGGAACATACACATTGGTTGCAAAACCCGTTAATCCATCTCTCTTCTGCAATGATTCAGCAGTGAAAATTGTTGAAGTGATTGCTAAACCAATATTGGGTCCAATCACGGGAAAGACTATGGTTTGTCCTGATAAAAATCAAACCTACAGTGTAACTTCGAACACGGTTGGGAGTCAGTTTGTATGGTCTGTATCTTTGGGAACGGGAGTTATTCAATCCGAAATGGGTGCTGATAAGGACTCTGTGGTTGTTAAATGGACAGGAACAGGTCCATGGCAGCTAAAAGTAGAGCAGGAAATCGAGATCAGCCCGGGTAATTTCTGCACATCTTTACCACAATTTCTTAATGTAAATCCTTTCCCTACCCCAACAATAACAGGAGTTTCAACGGTTTGTGCAGATGCAGTGGAGACTTATGTTGCCAGTGGACCTGCACCTCCGGGAGGTTTTCAATGGACAATTAATCCTCCGGGACAAGGGACGATTATTAGCGGGCAGGGTACGAACTCAGTGAACATCAAGTGGCACGGACCTTTAAATAATTCAGCTTCTGTCAAAGTTGAGCATTGCAGTGGTTCATTTATACTTCCAATAGCCGTGAATGCACCGCCATCAGCTGTTGCCACTTACAGCACGCTGCCTGTTTTTTGTTTAGGCGACAACACCACGCTGGTATTGTCAACTCCTCCCTGCGGAGGTTGCTCCTATCAATGGTTTAAAGCGCCAGCCAGTCCATTGGGGACTTCCTCAAATCAGAACATTAACATCTCATCCTTAAGCCTTGGGGTACACCAGTATTATGTTGAAGTAACCCAAAACGGATGCACTATGAAGTCGAATATTGTAGATGTTGTTATAAAAGATTGCGGCAATGGCGATCCGGGCACCTGCGATGTTGTTGCATGGTTCTGGCCTTATGTTGAATGTGATAAAGTAACCCTGATCGATAAATCGACAGTTGGTCCGGGTGCGTCAATAACACTCTACCAGTGGACTGCATCCGGACCAGGTACTGTATCGTTTGCTCCAAATGCCAACGATCCAAATCCTGTCATGACAGTTTCCGCTTCAGGTACCTATGTGATTTCTCTCACGGTCACCTCATCCAGTGGCTGTACACATACCTGGACAGAATTGGTCAATATCCTTCTGCCAACAGCCGATTTCACCTTTACCAGCCCCACCTGTGTGGATGATGCCGTTTCGTTTACACCCATTCCCAATAATCCTAACTTCAATTACTACTGGACTTTTGGCGATGGATTTGATTCCTATACAGGGCTTACCGATCATGCGTACTCCTCCGCAAGCCCGCCGGTTTTTATTGTAAATCTTACCATAACCGATGAGTATGGTTGCGTGGCTACTGCGCAAAAACAAGTGTGGGTAAATCCCAAAACACCATGTGTGATTGCTGCTTCAGACACCGCTTTTTGTCCGGGTGGATATGTTACGCTCACCGCCTGCGATAACATGAACAGTTATCAATGGTACAAAGATGAACTTCCCATTGCCGGCGCAACAAGCCAAAACTACCTGGTTTATCAGCATGGCGAATACTCAGTTGAAGTTACCAATGCGTTTGGCTGTAAAACAGTAGCCGAAAGTGTTTACATTTATATGTATCCAACACCTATTGCAAACATTACCGGAGAAACCTACATTTGTTCTCCTTCCTGGTCAAACGCATACTTCTATTTAATTACACCGTTCAACCCCAACTATTCCTACCAATGGAACGGACCGAGCGGCAACCCGGGCGATTATTTTGTAACATCAACCAATAATGATGCATGGGGAAGTATGCCTGCCGGTACAACGGGACAGTATATCTTTACGGTTACCGTTACTGATAATGTAACCGGGTGCAAAGCTACAGACTATATTTGTGTGACTTTTAACCTGAGTCCCGACCTGAATGTGCCATTTTACAGTGGTTGCGAAGGTCCTCCTGTTACACTTACCCCGAACATTATTGATCCTTCAAAATATACTTATCAGTGGAGCAGCGGACAGACAACACCAATAATCACAGTTACTGCTCCCGGAAGTTATTCACTCACCATTACGGATAAATTGACCGGTTGCTCATCCACTGTGATAGCGGCAATGATCTTCCCAAATCCTGATTTGTCATTATTCCCGATTGGTTGCGGCACAATGTTTTGCAACGATCAGCTCGATTTATACATCCCTTTGCCGCTGAATGCTTTGCCGTGGCCTAATACCATTCCCGACACTTACCCGATAATTGAATGGTATGACCAGTTTAACAACCTGGTTGGAACCGGTGATGTTCTCCCGTTCATCCCGGTTACAGCAGGAAGTTACCAGTTTTCAGTTGTCGTTCAAAACTATCAGGGTTGCATTGATACTGCAGGGGTGTTTTGTCTTGATGTAGCATGTTGCCTGGTTGAAATACAATCTGTTGAAACCACCCCCGCTTCATGCCCTGAGATATGTGATGGTTCAATAACAATTACATTAGATCCGGCTTCCTATGGAGGCCCGTTTACCATCACACAAACTTCGCCTCCGCCAACCAATTCATGGACTATAGTCCCGGGTGTTCCATTGGTATTAACAGGACTCTGCCCTGATTTCTACACATTTATTATTACTGACGAAACGGAGCATTGTGTTGAGGAAATTACCGTTCAGCTTGGTTATGAAAGTGATATCTGTTGTGAAATCATTATCGAATCTGCCAGCATAACGAAAGCTTCCTGCCCGGAAGTCTGTGATGGTGCAATAACAGTTCTTCTCGACCCTGCGTCAACAGTCTCACCATTTACAATCACAATTACACCTCCCGGTATTTCATATACCATTCTTCCGGGAGTTCCATTCACCTTAAATAACTTATGCCCCGGTACATACCTGGTAACAATAACTGATTCCACTACGCTGTGTACATACACCCATCAGGTTTATGTCGGATTTGAAAGTGATATTTGCTGCGACATCATTATCCAGTCCACCGAATTCACCAATGCCAGTTGTCCTGAAATTTGCGACGGCTCGCTGACCATCGTGTTAGACCCGGCGTCAACAGTTGCTCCGTTTACCATCACTCCGGTGGCTCCTCCCGGACCACCTGTGCCCATCGTTCCCGGCGTACCATTTACCCTAACCGGCTTATGCCCGGGCGTATATGGATTCGTAATCAGTGATGAAACCGGATTGTGCGCTGAGGAGGTGTTCTTCCAGATCGGTTTTGAAAGTGATATTTGCTGCGACATCATTATCCAGTCCACCGAGTTCACAAATGCCAGTTGTCCTGAAATTTGCGACGGCTCGCTGACCATCGTGTTAGACCCGGCTTCAACGGTTGCTCCGTTTACCATCACTCCCGTGGCTCCTCCCGGACCACCTGTGCCCATCGTTCCCGGCGTACCATTTACCCTGACGGGTTTGTGCCCGGGTGTGTATGGATTCGTAATCAGTGACGAAACCGGATTATGTCAGGAGGAGGTGTTCTTCCAGGTTGGCGTAGAAAGTGATATATGCTGCGATATCATTGTTGATTATGTCAATTTTACCAATGCAACCTGTCCTGAAATTTGCGACGGCTCGCTGACCATCATGTTAGACCCGGCATCAACGGTTGCTCCGTTTATAATCACTCCGGTGGCTCCTCCCGGACCACCTGTGACGATCACTCCCGGCGTGCCATTTACCCTGACCGGTTTATGCCCTGGCACTTATGGATTCGTCATCACTGACGAAACCGGATTGTGCGCTGAGGAGGTGTTCTTCCAGATTGGCGTAGAAAGTGATATTTGCTGCGAAATAATTATTGAGGAAGTGATTTTAACGAATGCCTCCTGCCCTGAGACCTGCGATGGTTCGCTTTCCATCCTATTGGATCCCGCTTCCACCGGAGGGCCTTTTACCATCACGCAAACTTCTCCTCCACCGGTAACCACCTGGCCAATTATCCCTGGTGTGCCCTTCGTGCTGAGCAACCTTTGTCCGGGCGAAATTCAATTTATCATCAGTAATCCAACCGGATCATGTATCCAGGAAGTTAACATTTACATCGGGTTTGAAAATGAGGACTGCTGTTTTGCTGCAATTGATCCAAGCTTTATTCATATCACCTCACCTTTATTAATTACTTCAAACACTGTTTGGGATGATAAATATTTTATTGCCGACGGTGTCATGGTTACTGTTGACAATGGCGCATTACTCGATATTACCAATGTGGACGTTGTTTTTGGAGAGTGTGCAGGTATTGAATTTGTGAATGGTGGTTATCTGAGAGCCAATAACTCGGTGTTCAGACCATGCGATATGGATAAAACATGGAAAGGGCTCAGGTTTGACGATGGAGTGCTATTTACAGACATCATAAATATGGTGAACGAATGCACCTTTAAAAATGCTGAAGTGGCACTCTATTTCCTCAAGGATGCGGATGCATTGATATCGAATAACCTGTTCTCCAACTGCAATATTGGTATCAGGGTTGAAGATAATAGAACCTTTAATCATCCGATTAGCGGAAATCGTTTCGTAACGGAAACCTTCTATCCGGAATTCAAAACTGCCTGTAACTACCCGTTCACCGCAAGTTTAGTAAGCTATGGAATTTACTCTACCAGGTCTGATTTTCGTCAGTCTGTATCGCACAACGAGTTCATCAATGGATTCGTCAGTGGCAATGTGGTTACTTACGGTGTGCACCAGTTGTTTGGCAGTGGTACTTTCTCTTACAGTACGTTCACTGATTTACACTATGCAGTAGCGCTGAGTTCGCAATCAGGTTACACTTCAATTCAGGCCAATCGCATGGAGTCGAAGGTAAAAGGTTACCCAATCAACATTTTCCAATGTTCAGGTCCTGTGATTGAAGTGCATGAAAACACCCTGATCAACAACTACCACCTTTACACAGTCAGTGCCGGGATTTATACAAATCGTTCTGCACGGCTCAGTATTTCCGGTAATGAGATCAATGGCTTTTACTATGGAATTCAGGCTTTGTCGATTAAGAACAGTCAGGTTACAAACAACATAATCCAACAAAGCCTGAATACAGGAATCTATTTTGCTGAAGCCAAGAATAGCGCCAGTTTCATCACATGCAACGAAATCTCAATGCAGAATCTCTCATCAACCACCGGTATCTATGGTGTAAATATGTCGGCTAATTCAGAGGTTTCGAGCAACTGTGTGAACGATTGCCGCGTTTCGATGGATTTCAGAACTGCTTCCAGCAATCCAACTCCATTGCCCAAAATCAGAAATAATTTCCTTTACAATTATAACCTGGCCGGTATTAATGTTCAGGGACACACTGGCAATATCGGTTTGCCTTCAACTGACCCGGGAATGAATACTCTCTGGAGTAATCAGAATGCCGCTGTTGATATCAACAAGAGTTCTGCACCACCAATTACGGTAGCTGACAACTTCGGGATGTTCAATATTTCATTCCCGAATGTTCAGATCACAAGCAACAATCCGTATCATTCTACTGCCTCTTGTGCCCAGCAGATTTTCAACATGCCTTCGCAAGGCAACCTGAACATCAATTTCACCTGTGATAATTACAACAAAATTATTGCGATGATGATGGGGTTTGAAGGATCATATCTGCTGGCTCAGGATTATCTTGCTCAATTCAAGTCATCACCTGATCCCTATTTGGATGCCAACACAATTATGGCCTCAATCGCCAGTCTGGACGAACCCATGTTGGAAATGCTTATTTCGGAAGTAGATCTTTCGGTGAATGAAAAGTCACTGCTCCGTTATGAGTACTATCTGCGTAAGGGAAATATCGCAAAAGCAAAATTGCATTTGCAAAGTTTCATCCCGCAGGACAACGACCAGGTTGAGTTCAAAACACTGCTGATGCTGAACCTCGACACAGCGGAACTGGGATGGGAAGCGATCCTGCCCGAAACTGTTGAAATGTTGAAAGCAATTGCTGATAGTGAAAATGTCAACGCGAACCTGGCCATCTACATGCTCAACAATACTTCAACCTACCGCGATTACCTGTTCGAGACTGTTTCGTTGGAGAATGTAGTGCTTGGAGACCAGATCGTACAACTGGAAGGTGCTGAAAGCTACCTGAACATTTATCCGAATCCGGCCATAAGTTCCGTTGTTATCGAAGCCTTCAATGCGAATGCTGAAAGCAGCAAAATAGAAATCTTTGATATGAACGGACGTCTTGTCCATGATTATACGATCAATTTCTCAGCCGCTGGTTTCGAACTTAATATCGAGCATCTGAAGCAAGGCATCTATTTTGTAACACTGAGTGATATTAATACCGGATTCCTGCAACAGGGAAAACTTGTTAAAATGAGCAATTAAACTGTGAAAAGTTCACATTAAATCAGTCATGGTTTAATCAAACAGTTCTATTTTTTAAATCCCCGGTGTCTCAAGCGAGATGCCGGGGATTTTTTTTCCAAAATAAACACTCATTTATCCTGTAAATACAAAAATTAAGTCATTGAATAAAAGCATGTTATTGTAAATTCCATTTAATGAATTTGAATTACCCCGGAAAATCTGAAAAAAAAGTTGTTTGATTCAAATACTTTATACATTTGCGGTACACAATGAACAGATTTATTCACTAAAAAACACAGATTATGAAGAGAAATGTACTTGTTCTTATTGGGCTTTTCGCATTCGCTGTTATGGTCTCAGCCCAGGACCAAATTAGTCCCTCTTATGTTGGGACAGGTGTCTATCACGGCTTGTCAAAGCCTCTGAGCGAACTTCCTGCATTAACTGCGGAGGAATTCGATAAAATGGATTTGGACGCATTTAAACCGCGAAATGAAAAGTTGCGGGTGCGTGAGTATCCGTATGCTGCAACTGCCTTACCCAAAGGAAACGACCCGGTTTGGCAAAAATATTTTGGCAACATACCGGCGCCCAAAGCGCCTATTGCAGTCTGGGATGGGCAAACATCGCCTTATTACCCCCCGGACGCCAATGGAACCGCTGGACCAAACCATTACATGCAAACCATCAATGTTGTGTATGCAATCTACTCAAAAACCGGAACGCTGGTTGCCGGGCCAACCAATCTCAACCTCTTGTTCAGTGGGGTGACGGGTTCGACTTGTAACGATGGTGATCCAATCGTACTCTATGACGAACAGGCAGACCGCTGGTTGGTTGTGGAGTTTTCGATTTGCGGAACCAATGATTACATGCTCGTTGCCGTTTCCCAATCTAATGATCCCACAGGTGCATGGCACAGGTATTCGTTTGATGTGGACGATATGCCCGATTATGAAAAAATTGGGATTTGGCAGGATGGCTACTACATGGGAACCAATACAACAGGAACCAATAAAAAGGATATTTACGTGATGGAAAGGTCCAAAATGCTGAACGGGCAGACCGCTCAAATGGTTGGTTTTGATAATCCCTGGCGGCCAACTACCATTGACGGTTTTATGTGTGTGCCCCCGGCTGACAACGACGGTACTTTTGCTCCCACAGGCAGTCCCGGGCTTTTCATTACTATTAATGATGACGCTATTGCAGGTGGCAGCGATCAGTTATGGATTTATGAACTGGCCGTAAACTGGACTTCACCTACAACATCAACTTTCTCAAGAGTTCAACAACTCAATGTTCCTGCATTCGACAGCAACTTTGGCGCAAACTGGGACAACATCAAACAACCCGGCACAACCCGCGAACTGGATGCCATCCCACAGGTGGTGATGAATGCTCCGCAATACCGCAATTTTGGCACCTACCAAACCTTGGTCTGCTGCCATACTGTGGATGTAAACAACACTGACCTTGCCGGTATCCGTTGGTATGAGCTGAGAAAAACAACGGGTACCTGGTCAATTCGCCAGTCCGGCACTTACTCGCCCGATGCGCACTCACGCTGGATGGGGAGTATCCGGTTGAACGGACAAAACGAAATCGGTCTTGGTTATTCGATTTCAAGCACCACAGTGTATCCCGGAATCCGATACACCGGTCAGACTTCAGCGGCTTACAACGCCGCAACCGGGGTTCTTGATCTTGCAGAACAAACAGTCGTCACCGGCGCCTATTCACAAACCTCTTACAACCGTTGGGGTGATTATGCTGGATTAAGTGTTGACCCTGCTGACGATAAGACATTCTGGTTCATAACTCAATATGTTGGCCCTTCACAGGCACGCAGAACAAAAGTATTCTCCTTCCAGGTTGGCGCAGCTCCGTCACAGCCAGACCTTGTAACCCAAAGCCAGGCTGCCAGCCCAACTTCGGTGCAGGATGGACAAACGTTGACCGCTTCGTGCACAGTGCTCAACCAGGGTGCAGCCGGCGCAGGTGCTTCAAATCTCAAGTATTACCTCTCCACCGACAACACCTATGGAACCGGCGACATTCTGTTAGCAACCGACGCGGTTGCTTCACTGGCGGCCAGTGCAAGTGCTAACGTTAGTGAAGTCGTTACCATTCCTGCTGCAACAGCTCCCGGCACATACTACATCTTGTTTTTCGCAGATGCTGACGGACAGGTAGCCGAAGTAAACGAAAACAACAATGTGGGAAGCGTTCAGATTTCAGTGACATCTTCTGCTGGTCCTCCGGATCTTACCGTGCAAAGCCCTGCAGCCAGTCCTACCTCTGTAAGTAATGGTGGAACCACCACTGCTTCATGCAGTGTTAAAAACATTGGAACAGGTCCATCCGGCGCATCTAACCTCAAATATTATCTTTCGGCTGATGTAACCTATGGAACCGGAGATGTTTACCTGGCTACCGATGCTGTTGGCGCCCTCGCAGCCAATGCAACTGCTTCAGTGAGTGAAGTGGTTACTATCCCCTCATCTACTGCCGCAGGTACCTGGTATATCCTTTTTGTTGCCGATGCCGATAACCAGGTGGCTGAATCAAGTGAGACAAATAATGTTGGATATGTTTCCATTACGGTAACTGCTCCCCAGGGATGCAACAGCACTGTTCAATATCCAAGCACAACCTTATCCCCAACCACAAGGTGGAAATCACAGAAAAGTATTTATGCAGGGGAATTTACAGCCTTTAATGTTGTCGCCGGCAGGGTTTATCACTTCTCTTACTGCTCAACAGATGGAGCAAAAGCAACCTATGACTCTGAGCTGACCCTCCGCAATTTTACTACCAATGCATTTATCGCCTACTCCGATGACTATTGCGGCGATGATGCAAAAATCATCTGGACTGCAACATTCACCGGTAAGGTAAAATTGGTTACAACGGTTTATGGCTGCGGTACAAACTCGATCAGTTCAACACTTAGATATAAGTACACAACTTCCAAAGCAGCTGAAGAACTTGAACCTGCTGAGGAGGATGAATACAGCGTGTATCCTAACCCTTCATCAGGGATAATCTATGTTGAAGCAAGCAGCGGTTTTGAAAACGTTGAACAAATTTCCGTTTATGACATCAATGGTAAATTGGTAAGGAAAATTGATCTGCCATCAAAGCCAGACAACGTTTATGGAATTGACCTTGGAGAACATCCAGCAGGTCTTTACCTGATTAAAATTTCCGGAGAGAAACCACAGGAATTAAAGGTCATGCTGACCAAATAGCCAAATTTAATATTCATTTCAGAAGCCGTTTCAAGCAATTGGAACGGCTTTCTTTTTACTGCCATATCCCTATTGCGGTAAAAAGTCCATTAATGAGAATATACAATGAGTTCAGCTTAACGAGAATTGCCTGGAACAAAAATTTATGTCAATAAAAACTACTGTTGCTTATGATTTTGAAGCTGTTTCGAAATAAAAGTTTGCGCTGTTGATTGAATCTATTGAATCAATATCTTCCTGCTCCCGGTTTTCCCATCCGCTGTAATCTTCATCAAATACATTCCTCCTGGCAGGCCTTTTAACTCCAACATTTGGGTTTGAGAAATTGTTTTGAAAATTTGGGTCTTTACCAGGCGACCGTTTATATCGCTAAGTTCAATGCAAACGTGTTGAAATTCAGTTTTGAAGTCCAGATAAAGAGTTTCGCCTGTCGGGTTAGGATAAGCTACCATGAAAATTTCGGTAAGATTGTTATCATCAACTGACGAAGAAGCGATGGAATCGCCGAGGTGCACAAATAATCCTCCCCTGGAAGAAGTTGTGTACAGCTCATGTTCGCCTTCTATTATCCTGTTGGTAAAATTACCACCTGCGAAAAGATTATCAGGTTCAAAAACAGCCATGCCATAAAAGTGGTTGCCCGACATTGTGCTTTCGATAATTTTTACCCAGTCGAGTTCACCGTTGTTGTCGTATCTGACGACATACATATCTCTTGGTCCGGTTGGAATATATTGCCAATCTCCAAAATGAATTGTATCAACAATATCGCCCATACAGTAGAAATTTCCCTGGTGATCAATTTCCGCTTCACAATAATTATTTCCCCATCGGTGTATTTGTATTGAATTGGCCCAAAGCACGTTTCCGTTGCCGTCAATTTTTGCAGTGTAAGGGCTGTAACGGTTGTAGGGGGTTTCCAGCACGATGTCATCAAAATGGGCTGATTCCCCATGTGTTCCCGTAAGGTATAAATTCCCATCTTCATCAGTTACCGAAGCAGTTGGCCAGCAATAAAACCCTCCATAGTTGGAAGGACTGTAACCGAATGATTTTGCCCAGAGGTAATTCCCCTGTTCGTCGAACTTCGCCGCTATTGAGCGTCCGTCATTTGGTGTTAATACCAGGTTATCGTTTCCGTCATTGAAAAAGATGGTATCACCGGCAGGTTCCAAAGTAAGAAAATACCCGCCTGATTGAATGGTAGCAATGCCAAGCGAGTAGAAAAACACATCGGTTTCGATTTGACTGGCAGAGATAAAGTTACCGTTAATATCATATTTCATTAACAAAGCGTCGCCGTCCTGATAGGCGGTAAAAGATATCCCTTCAATTTCTATAGTCCCAAAAAAGTCAAAAATGTAATAAACATTTCCCGATGCATCAGCATCAACCGACTTTATGGTTATTCCGTCGTAGGGCAATTCTTTTGCCCACTTAAATTCTCCATCAGTTGTATAAAAAGCTAAAAAAGAGCTCCCAAAAGGATTAATAAATTCAAGGTTGCCAATTTTAAGCGTATCCTTAAACTCGCCATGCAAAAATAATCTTTGGTGTGTCTTATCCAGTTTCAGCGTTGTTTCAGTAAAGTTCCACCATGAAATTCCACCCTCCATTTCATCAATCCACAGGACATCCCCATTGGGTTTCTGGCCTGAAAGGACCATCGTTTCTTTTGTAGTATTTAAATCCAGACCAAAAAAATCGGTATGGCCGAAAACATTGCTTAAACTATAAATAACAGCCTGGTCATCTATTTCCAGACCTGTAAGTTGCGCCGTTCCGGAGTTTCCGTTGCTTATATCCATATTCAAAAGACTACCGGAATACTCATACTTTGCAAGAAACGCATCCAATCCTGTGGTTCCGGTCTGTAGGATTTTATTTTCTGGTAACACTGCCAGGCAAGAGGTTTGATGGTTTGCAGCAAAAGCACTTTGTGCATTTCCTAAACTGCTGTAAATGGCAATATAATTCCCGTCCAAACCATCAGGATTTTCCAGTACAATATCGTCAAACGTTGCGTTAGAACCAGCCATTCCGCCTGAAATACATAGCCGGTCATCAGGCAGAAGTGTAAAGCCATAGAGGGAATTGTGGGTGTTAATTGTTGCTTTTGCCCAGAGAACATCGCCAGAGCTATTCAATTTTACCATGAATGCATCAGTTGATCCCGAACTAAGCGAAAAGCCACCAAACTCCACATGGTTTCTGAAGTAGCCGGCCATATAAACATCGCCATCCACACCAACCTCAATAAAGGGCGTGTAACTGTCACCCCATGTAACTTGCTCGTGCTCACCCATCACAACCCATTCGTACTCCCCATCAAGATTCGCCCGTGCAACAAAAGCATCTGCATAAACATTCGGGTCGAGAAGGATGCCACCCAGGTAGGCCTCACTATATGCTGAACCCGCTACATAAATTTGGTCGCCAAATACTGCCAGATCGTTGAAGGCAATGTTATGCTCCTGCCACCAAATCAAAATTCCTTCATGGTTGAATTTGACTAAAAATGATGGGCTCCAGTAACTAAAAGTACCGCTTGTTGAACCGGTTATATAAATATTCTGATTTCCGTCAATCGCCAGCGCCAGCCCTTTGTACGGCAAACCCGAATTGGTATAGCTGAAGAGCATTTCGATTTCTCCGGATGGAGAAAGCTGTATTAGCAATGCATCTGAAAGGCCAATCAGGTAGACAGAAGATTCTCCCATCGAAAAAACCGGGCCATCAAAATAACCTGTGACATAAATTTTATCGTTGGCAATGACAATATCGTTGGCATCTCCGGAATTAAACTCCCCGCAACTCCCTTGTTTTAACCAAAGTAAATTTCCGGAATCATCCAGTTTTGCAACAAACACATCGCGCTTCCCCACACTTTCCAGTATCGTGCCTGCAAATTCCATGATGCCAGAAAACCCGCCGGCAATGTAAATATTTCCGCTTTCATCAGCCACCGCCTTATTAATAATATCTTTCCCGGAGCCGTCAAATTTTTTCATCCATTCGGTTTCAGGAGCATCTCCGAAACCGTCAGCACTGCTATCTAAATTTTTGTAGCACAGAGTTTGCCCTGGTTCAATATCCGCATTTGAAAACAACTGAGATTTCAGGTCCCTGATCTTCCCCTGGTGTTCATTGATTAAGGGGGAATTTTGTGTAAATCCTAAAACTGTAAATAACAGTGAAACAACGGCCCATAGTGCAAATGATTTTTTCATAACTTGATTTTTGATTAGTAAAGAATAAGGTAAATGATTTCATTATGCAATAATACTAATAAAATTGTTGCATTTGTGCATTTTTTCTATTGCCCATCTGGCTATTTCAATTTCAAGGGTTATGAAAAATACCGGAAAAAATATTGGTCTGACTCATTTTAACTAATCCATTATGACTATGCAACAGTTTAGTTCATCACTAAATCTTTAAGGTATGTTTTAGCCTTTTTCATTCATAAACTTAGTGCATCTTTGTGTTATTGAGCCTTTTGCCAAAGGCATCACTTGGTGAGTGGCAACTTTTTCTTTTTGCCACTCACAAAGTGATACCTGTCGCACAATCCACCAAGACTCTAAGAATCACAAAAATGAATGAATTTTCCAGGTTAGAAATCAAGGACGATAACTTACAATTTTGTAAAATGAGTTCCATTTTGACAGATCAGATTTCATCTCTGTATGAAAAATTTAAAGCCGGGTAAATTCATCATCTACCCGGCTTTAAATAAAAAGTTATCAACGAATTATTTCTTCAAAAACTTCACCGTCTGTACTCCGTTTTCGGTGTGCAGGTTGATGAAGTAAACCCCGGTAGCCATGCCGGAGGTATTTACAGTGATGATGCTGGAGTTGATTTGGTCGAATGACTGAATTTTTTCACCCATCACATTGAAAATTTCCAGTTTTGAGGCATCCTGTAAAATTTCGATGTTCAACGAATTGGTTGCAGGATTGGGATAAACATTTATGCTCGCACCTTCAATAGTTTCTATTGAGCTTGTTCTTTGAAGAGGAACCAATGCGCCTCCGAGAGGCAGGGCGCCATACAGGCCAAAGTGCGGGCCGTCGCTGTTGGCAGCGATATCAAGGAAGCCGCTGGCAATGGCAGTGAAAGAAAAGCCGCCCAACTGGAAGGTAGCCAATGGCGCAGCATAGGTAGCTACTTCCTCATTTCCTGCTGCGTTGCGGACCTGGATCATATAATCGGCCACCGGAAGTTCAAGGTAGCCGGTAAACTCTCCATATGAAGCGCTTTCGACCAATTGTAGCGGATCTGCGGTGACTTCCCAGATTGAAACTTCCGGTGCATCGGTAGAGCCGTGGAATACGATTACATCGGTATTTGCCGGATCGTTCGCAACGAGGCGGGCCATGTCGTAAACATAAATATCGAATGGCTCGATAGGATCATAGCCACTGGCGCTGACAATTCCGCTGGCAATCAGAAGGTAATTCTTGTTTACTTCGAGCGTGTAGTTCTGTGACCAGATCGGATCGCTTGGATCTTCGCTGTCAGGTCCTTTGATGGCAATGGTAAACTCAACACCTGTAGGTGCGTCAATAAACGGAGAGGCAAAACGGAAAGGGAAGTCGTCCAGCAATTTGATATCATCTAGCCAAACATCAACCACTGCTGCTGCAGCATCGGCGGAGTTGTGGATCACCTGTACTTTTGCCAGTTGTGACAGAGGCACCTTGAAGTCCACACAGGCGCCAACATCGTTAAAATCTTTCCCTTCAGCATCCCAGTTTCCCTGGTTGAACACGCAATCCAAAGCAGTGACAACGGATCCTGGCTCGATACCGTAAAATTCTGCCGGAGTGAAGGTGATCATCCATGTATGATCGGGTGATAGTCCATTGAAAGGAATCACAAAGTCAACACAGTTGCCATTTTCATCAAAGGCTTTTCCTTCACCTGCTGACCAGGCGCCACCGTTGAAAACGCAGTTGATAGCAGTTACATTAGCGCCTTCCAATATTCCGTAGAACTCAGCAGGAACGAAAGTCATGCTCCACGTTCCATCTCCGTTGCTGGCGAGTTTGGGAGCGACACCGTTAGCTCCTGTTCCATCAAATGGTACCACATTCGACCAGGCTTCTCCATCAATGGTTACGCCTGAGTGCATCATTACCGAATCAGCAGTTAACAACGCGCCTTCCGGGCAAGACATGTTTGCATCCAATGTCAATGTAATTTCATCCCAGGCTGAAGCCACCGGTGGATCAATTGTTACGGCATAAGCAGGAGGTGTCCATTTTACCAGCTTAGGTTGTTGGCCATTCATACCTAACCCATCAAAAGTAACCACTTTCGACCAGGCCTCACCATTAAGCGTCACTCCTGAGTGTATCATTACTGAGTCAGCGGTCAAAAGCGCTCCCTCAGGGCAAGTTTTTGTTACATCAAGATAAAGCGTGATCTCATCCCAGGCGGTAGCATTGGCCGGTTCGATTACAATGGCATTTTGCGCCATCAATCCTCCAAAGAGGAACATAACTAATGTTAAAAGTAATAGTTTTCTCATACAAATAAAATTTAAATGATTAATAGAATGATAGTTAATGTTTAAACTTGATTGCAAATTTACATTTAAAATTAAAATTGCCCAATATTCGTTTAAAAAAAATAACATTATTCTACTTGTTCAATTAATAATGAGCTCATTTTTAATTGAACCTGAGATGACTGTTTTTTGTTTTTGACTACTGTTAATATACTGTAAACAGAACATTAAATTTTATTACTTTCGCGCCAAATTTTCAGATGAACTATTTAGTGAATTAATTATACTCATTTTTAAATGAAATAACTTAAAACTATGTCCAAACAAATCTCACGCAAATTGATCCTTCTGCTGTCGCTGCTCATCGCGGGCTACGCGTCAGTCTTTGCACAAAGAGGTGATGTAACCGGAACCGTTGTTGACGGCGCTGATGGTTCTACCATTCCGGGCGCATCAGTCTACCTGAAAGGTACAACGGTGGGCACAACCACCGATATCAACGGTGCTTTCCGTTTGACTGTTGACCCTAACACCGTGCTCGTAGTTTCTTTTATCGGCTACACCACGCAGGAACTGCTGGTTCAGCCAAATACCACGGTAAATGTGGTTTTGCAGTCCGAAATAACTGCACTTGACGAACTGGTGGTGATTGGTTACGGCGTTCAGAAAAAATCTGACCGTACAGGGGCGGTGCAGTCCATCTCTGCTGCCGACATGAACACCGGCGTTCTTACTGACCCCGTGCAGGGGCTTCAGGGAAAAGTGGCCGGTGTGATGGTAACCAAAAAAGGTGGCGACCCCAACTCCGGATTCGACATTAAAATCAGGGGAGCGTCCAGTTTGAATACCAATACAGGCCCATTGTATGTTGTAGACGGTGTACCCGGTGCAGACCCCACAACTATTGCTCCTGAAGACATTGAAACCTTTAACATCCTCAAGGATGCTTCTGCCGCAGCTATTTACGGTTCACGCGGCGCCAACGGGGTTGTAATTATCACCACCAAAAGAGGTAAAGAAAGAAAAGGAGCACAAATTGATTTCAATACCTTCTTTTCAATTGAGAACGTTGCCAAAAAGCTTGACCTCGTGAGCGGTGAAGACTACCGCGGTTTTATTGCGCAAAACCCGGGGCTTGGAACTGCATTTCTTGATGGCGGCGCCAATACCGACTGGCAGGATGAGATTTACAGAACCGGCGCCTCTCAGAACTATAACCTCGCTTTCTCCGGCGGCGACAGCAAAACCAGCTACAGAGCTTCTCTGTCGCACCAGAAATTTGACGGGTTAGTCATAGGTACGGATAAAACCAGGACTATCGGTCGTATTAACCTCGATCAGAAAGCCCTTGACGATCGCCTTGTAATTTCAACCGGATTATCCGCTACAATAGAGAACAACAACTATGTAAGTTACAGTGGCTGGGGTTCCAATGAGGTGCTTTACCAGGCTTTCCAGAGAAATCCTACCGATCCGGTTTATGACTCAGCCGGTAATTTTTATGAGATTGAACGGGTTTTTCAATATTACAATCCGGTCGCCCTTGTTGACCAAATTCACAATGAACGTGATGCCAAACGTTTTTTTGGTTACCTGAAAGCTGATTTTGAAATCCTGACTGGCCTTTTTGCCGGAGTAAACATGGCTTACACACGTAACGACGATGAAAGCTTCTACTTCGAACCCACGACCATGTACCTCGGAACACACCAGGGTTACGGCCGCAGGGGATACAACAACTTCGAATCAAAAGTACTCGAAGCAACTATCCGGTATAACACCGATTTTGGTAAAAACAACCTTCAGACTGTGTTTGGCTATTCTTTCCAGGAAGACATGCACGACGGTTTTGCTGCCCAGGGACGCCAGCCATTTGTGAATTACACCATGATGCACGATCTTTCACTTTTCCAAAGCGTGAATGCTGGTGATATTACCTCCTATAAAAACTCAAACAGGTTGATCTCTTTCTTTGGAAGGGGAATTTATAATTACGATTCCAAGTATTTCCTCACTGCTACAATCCGTCGGGACGGCTCTTCAAAATTCGGCGATAATAACGAGTGGGGCTTGTTCCCTTCGGCTTCTGCCATGTGGAACATCACCAACGAAGACTTTATGGAAAATGTTGATTTTATGAACAGCCTTCGCCTGCGTATTGGTTATGGTATAACCGGTAACCAGGAGATTGGTAATTACAACGATTTAGCGTATTACCAGGCTGCAGGAAATTCCTTCAACTTCGAAACCGGCGAAACAGCCATCCTTTTCCAATATGCACACAATGCCAACCCTGACCTGAAATGGGAAGAAAATTCCGAATTAAACATTGGGATTGATTATGGATTCCTTAATGACCGGATTTCAGGTTCAATTGATTTCTTCAAGAAAAACACCTACGATCTCCTTGGAAATTACTCAGTACCCGTTCCTCCAAACCCGGTTGACCGCATCTGGGCCAACGTTGGCGAGTTTGAAGTGACCGGTTTTGAGTTGTATTTGCAAGGGTATCCGGTCAAGAAAAAAGATTTTGACTGGAGATCATCTCTGGTGTTCTCAACCTACAAACAGGATGTCATCTCGCTTTCGAATGATAAGTACGAATGGTCTCAATTACAGGTAGGATACCTCTCAGGGCCAGGCCTTGTTGGCGACCTCAACTGGACACAGGTCGTAAGACCAGGTACAGAATTAGGCACCTGGTATATTCCGGAATATGCCGGACTTTCAGCCGATGGTAAATTCCTGTTTTACACTGCTGCAGGTGGAGTAACCCGCGAACTTGAACTGGCTGAACGCAGAGTCGTAGGATCGGCGCAACCAGACTTTGAACTGGGCTGGTCAAACTACTTTACATTCAAGAAAAACTGGGACTTCAACTTCACTTTCCGCGGAATGTTTGGTCACGAGATATTCAATACAACACGGCTGATTTTTGGAAACCCGATTTTCCTGCCAGACAGAAACGTACTTTACGAAGCGTTGGATGAATATGAACGTGGACTACGTGACAATCCCAAGTTGAGCAGTTATTATCTCGAAGACGGAACCTTTGTTCGTCTCGATAATCTTTCTTTAGGTTACAATTTTACAAATGTTACGGGGTTCGAAAAAATCCGTATCTATTTTGCCTCCAACAATGTATTTACGATTACCAACTACTCCGGAATTGATCCTGAAATCTCTCCGAGTGGGTTGTCTTTTGGACTGGATCAGTACAATACCTATCCTAAAGCCCGTACTTACACCTTTGGACTTAACATTACTTTATAACCTTTAAAAAACTATACTCATGAAAAAGATATTTCTTGCATTTATTTTATTGATTGCAGTCCAGTTTGGTTGCACCAAGCTCGATGATGTGCTTTATGATAAAATTCCGGCTGATGAATATACAGCAGATCCCATTCTGAAAATGAGCCCTATTTATGCACCTATGCGCGAAATGTTGGATTGGGGTGGATGGTGGTTTGCCCAGGAAATTACGGGTGATGGCGTTGTTGGTCCAACCCGTGGTGGCGACTGGGATGACGGGGGAAAATGGCGCGTATTGCATCAGCATACCTGGGATAATAATACCGAAGCCGTAAACAGCATGTGGAGTCGCTTTTATCGCGGTGTGGTGGAAGCCAACAAGTTTCTCGAAGAGCAACAGAATTTTGCCGGCGACCCCATTGTTGATGAAGCAATGGCCAAAGCACTGATTCTTCGCTCTTATTATTATTATTTATTGATTGACAACTATAAGGATGTTCCTTACACTACCATATACCTGGGGGCGCCTGAGCAGCCGATGAGGAATTTCAGGAAGGACATTTTTAATGCCATTTTACTTACAATTGAAGAAAGTGCTGAACTGGTCAACGAAAGCACTTCCAAAACCGGAGTAAACCAGGGAATGGTTTATTCTCTGCTCGCAAAACTGTACCTTAACCATGCTGTTTATCTGGGAGAAGTAAAACCAGAATATTGGGCAAAAGCCGAAGAAGCTTGTCAAAAGGTCATTGATTTAGGTCAATATTCTCTTGAATCAGATCCACTCGCTCCGTTCGTCACCGCTAATGAGAACTCTCCTGAAAATATCTGGGTGATTCCGTTTGATGAAGACACATACCAGGGCTTCAATCTACACATGAGAACACTGCATTACAACAGTAACCAGACGTTTGAAATGGTCGTCGGTCCATGGAATGGCTTCGCAGTAATGTATGATCATTTCCTTACCTATGATGATAATGACAGACGTAAAGATGGATTCCTGGTTGGACCGCAATACACTTATGCAGGCGAGCCTATTATTGACCAGGGTGCAGGTGGTATCCCACTTGTGTTTAATCCAGTGATCCCGGCTCTTTTGATGGGTGAAGGAAATACGCCGGAAGAAATTCGTAATTCAGGCGCCCGTGTGGTGAAATTCGAAATCAAACGCGGTGCAAAAGATAACCTGAGCAACGACTTCCCTGTATTCCGGTATGCTGATGTTTTGCTCATGATGGCAGAAGCGCAGCTTAGACAGGGTAATGCTGTTAATGTTCCTGATCTTGACCTAATCAGAACAAGAGCTGGATTAGAAGTAGGCGACACATGGAACAATCTCGAAAATCTCCTCGCCGAAAGAGGCCGAGAGATGTTTTGGGAAGGACATCGTCGTCAGGATCTGATCCGGTTTGGCGAGTTTAACAAAGCATGGTGGGAAAAAGATGCCAGTTCTACAGACAGGAATACTTTCCCGATCCCTCAATGGGCTATTGATGCAAACCCAAATTTGGCGCTGCCAGCAGTAGCAATTCAACCCTAAAAATTAGTTAGATATTAGATTTCACAAATTAAACCATAGGTTGAAAAATGTTTGGCAAAGTATTTGCTAAATGCAGGGCTCAAAATAAAAATATATTTTTGCAGTTAAAAGACTTATTCACTTATTCTTAATTTAAATTTAAACATTAATTAAAATGAAAAAGAGTTCATTTATGAGGTTTCTTAGTGCAGCGGCAATCCTTCTGCTGATGTCTGCTGTAATGGTATCATGTGATGATGATGACGATCCGCCACCAGCAGTAGTGGTCGAGGATGGTTTGTACATCGTTGGTGCAGGAACAGCACTCACCGACTACGACATTAAAGGTTTATTCAAGCCAACACGCAATGAGGTTACCCAAACCGAACGCGCAACGCTTATGGAAATCTATGTAGCTGTAAAAGCAGGTGCTGATGGATTTAACATTATGCAAGTTGCCGGAGCTACAAAAACATCGCACGGCCCAGGCGCCGATTTCGCAGTAGTTGGCGAAGCTGACCGCATTGGCGACGAGCCACAACTCGATTTCTGGCGTGGTTCACTTGCAGTGACAGAAACAAAATTCACTGTACCTGAAGATGGTTTATACCATGTGGTGATCGACACCGAAGTCATGAAAGTTGCCATTATCCCTGTAAAGTACTGGGGATTGATCGGTGCTGCCACACCAGGCGGATGGAGCGGCGACACTGAAATGCCTGCTGGCGCTTTCGACCTCAACACCATGACTTTTGAATTGGCAGACGTTACCATGACCAAAGCTGATTTCAAATTCCGTTACTCCGGTGGCTGGAAAGTGATCATTGACGACAATGTTGATCTTGGCGGTGGTGTAATGGGTGTAAGAGTAAACACCAACTTTGGCGGTGCAGTTAATGCACTTGTTCCAGGTGGAGCTAACATTGCAAACGAGGAAGGTGGCATTTATACAGCCAAGATGGTTTGGACACTTGGTGGAGCTTATGCTGCTACAATGACAAAAACCGGCGATCTCCAGGTGGTTGATTATACCGATACCGAGCTTGGTCTTGTTGGAGCCAGCCTTGTTGTTAATGGTGTTCCTCACAACTGGGAGGAAACAATCATGTTATCAACTCCGACTGTTGAAAACGAAACCAACTATACCTGGACATACGAAGGCGTTGAAGTTCAGATTGACGGCGGCGGTTTTAAATTCAGAGAAGGTCAGGACTGGAATGGTATATCAATCGGCTACCCGCAGGTTACAATGGCCGGTCTTGCAGCCGATGATTTCGAAACAAACGGCGATGGTAACTTTGTTCCAAAAGTTGCCGGCGTTTATGATATCGAATTATTCATTGATGCTGTTACCGAAGAATTTACAGTTACCGTTAATCCGGCTGGTGCAGCACCTGAGCTTTACCTCCTTGGCGATGGTTCACTGGCTGGTTGGGACAATACAGCAGCCCTTCCATTGAGCGGTACAGGTGGTATTTATACTATTACCACTGAATTAGGTGGTGCTGGTAAATTTATCAAGTTCATCGTAACTTTAGGTCAATGGGCGCCACAATATGGTACCGATGCTAACGGAACCAACACTGGTGGTAACCTTGTTTACCGTCCTGACGAAAACACTCCTGACCCACCAGCAATCCCATGTCCGGATGCTGTTGGAACCTATGTAATCACAGCAAACACAAACGATCTGACTTACACCATTGCTCCGGCAAAGAAGTAGTTAGAAAGTCATCATAAAAAAAAGCCGCTCCAGTTTGAGCGGCTTTTTTTATTGCTATTTTGTTGGTTAACTCAAAGACCAATGAGAAAAATCCACAACAAATCAGATGAGTAGAAAGGTAAAAGCAGGTACATCTATCGATTACACTTTCAATATAGTTCAATTTCGACTTCGTCTTATTGGCAATTTTCGATTCTTATAGTCACTTGTAAATCGGGATGCCATTTACCATTGAAGAATTATTAAATGGTCGTGAACCATTTTGAAATTTACAGGCATAAAAAAAACTGTCTTTTCGAAAGACAGCTTTTTTTGAAAGGCAGCCAGACATATCATCTAAGCTATTCCAATCTTTTAATATGTTAATTGATAATTAACTTTTTCATTTCGGCGCGATCATCACCATGAAACTTAACGAGGTAAACTCCTTTTGACAGATTTGAAAAATCAACCTGATTCAGTCCATCAGTTGGTTTAAAATTGTAAACCTGCTGTCCATTCACACTATATACCGAAATTTCACCACTGATTTCAGTATCATTCAGGTTAAAATTAACCAAACCGTTTGTTGGATTGGGATAAAAGCTGAAACGTTCGCTAATTTCATCAACCCCGGTTACATCCGGATTAATAGTTAAATTCGTAAGATAAACAACATCTCCGCTGGTATTGCCATTGCTGTTGGTAGCATTCACTGAAGCGTAAAATTTGATGGCGCCTGTACTTCCCTGCGGAGCAGTCCAGTCAACACTCCAGGATTTACTTCCACCTGATCCTGCAGTACCGGCTGATGTATGAGTTACAGCTTTATTCTGGTTGGCCAGTTTGGTTTGGGAACTGTTGGTAATAATGAAAGTTCCTACTTTGTTACCGGATAAATCCTCGGCCGTAAGTTCAAAACCAAACTTATTTGAACCCGCGTGACTTCCAGTAAGACTAATTGTGTATGTTTGGCCTCCAATATAACCAGCCCCTGTTACATTCGTTGTAATCCACCCCGAAGCATTTTGAGGAGTACCTGTATGGCATCCGGTACAATTTTGTCCATTATCTCCTATTGAACCGGTTCTGCCGCCGGGAGAACCGCTGCCGTTTGCTAGCAGAATGAATAAAACTGGCAAAGCCAGTAATGGTAAGAATACATAAAGTTTTTTCATAAAATTAAGTTTTTTATTGGTAAATAATTGGGCAAAAATATCTTTTTTTTTAAAACAATTCAATATTTGAATACTATAATATGAAGAAAAGACGTCGAAAAAGTATTTCATTTAAATTATCAACGATTTTTTACCCTCAATCTCTATAAGTAAAGCGTCGAAAATCAGACTACAATATGTGTAGTAGTACTTCTGATTTTCAACGCTTTGAAATAAATTCAGGCTTTTGAGATAACCATCCTAAAACCCAATTCGTTCTGTTAATGGATTATTTGTCCATGAATTCTATGAAGCATCAAATCAATGATCAATACTTCGGTTTAAACTTCATGTTATAAAAAAGGAAAGAGTATATGTCAGCATATTCGTCAATGATCTTTGACGTAGGCTTTCCAGCACCATGACCTGCCTTTGTTTCAATCCTGATCAGCGTCGGATTACTGCATCCCTGGTGTTCCTGCAATGAAGCAATGAATTTGAAAGAGTGGGCCGGAACTACGCGGTCGTCATGATCGGCTGTAGTGACTAGGGTTGCCGGGTAGCAGGTTCCAAATTGAAGGTTATGCAACGGAGAATATTTTATCAGGTATGCAAATTCATCTGCCACATCGCTTTTGCCATAATCCGTAGCCCAGGCCCAACCGATGGTAAAAAGGTGGTAACGTAGCATATCGAGGACCCCCACAGCTGGCAAAGCCACTTTGATCAGGTCAGGACGTTGGGTCATCACAGCACCTACGAGCAATCCGCCATTTGAACCTCCCTGAATGGCAAGGTATTCGGGCGAAGTATAAAGATTGTCGATCAGGTATTCGGCAGCAGCAATGAAGTCATCAAATACGTTTTGTTTTCGCTCTTTGGTTCCGGACTCGTGCCACTCTTTACCAAATTCGCCACCTCCTCTGAGGTTCGGCATGGCAAAGACACCCCCCTGCTCCAGAAGAATGAGACGGGTTGGGCTGAAACCAGGTGTGAGACTTACATTAAAACCGCCGTAACCGTAAAGTAATGTTGGGTTGTTACCATCCAACTTAATGCCCTTTTTATGCACGATAAACATTGGGATCTCGGCGCCATCTTTACTCTCGTAAAACACCTGCTTTGTTTCATAGTCAGCTGGAGAGAAGTCGATTTCAGGACTGCGGTAAACAGTAGATTCATTTTTTTCGATGTCGTACATATAAATCGTAGTCGGAAATGTAAAGGATGTAAAACCATAAAAAGCAGTATTATCCTCCTTCTTACCATTAAAACCAGTCATAGTGCCGATGCCGGGAAGGTTTAAATCGCCAACTTTATTGCCAGATAAATCGTAAATAAAAGCCTGGCTGTAAGCATCTTTCATATAATCAGCCACTATTTTTCCACCAACAAGTGAAATACCATCCAGCACATCTTCCTGTTCGGGAAGTATCGTTTTCCAGTTTGCAGCATCCCTATTGTTCGGGTCAATTTCGATTAACTGATATTTCGGCGCATTGTAGTTGGTTTTTACCAACAATTTCCCGTCGAGGTCATCTATTACTGTAAAATCATGATCAAATCCCTGAACAATGCCATCAAAATTTGCATTGGGTTTTGTCAGATTTTTTACATACAAAGAATTGCCGGAGGTACTCTCGGATTCATAAATAATTAAAAATTGCTCATCATCCGTAACATCAGCAGCATAATTGCGCAAGGGATATTCTTTATTCTCAAAAATCAACACGTCTTCCGACTGTTCTGTTCCAATTTTATGATAAAACACTTTGTGGAACTCGTTTTTACCTGATAATTCACTTCCAGTCGGCTCATCATAGCGGCTATAGTAAAATCCATCGCCCTGCCATGAAATTCCTGAAAATTTGATCCATAAAAGGTGGTCTGCAAGCGTTACTCCAGACTCGATCTCCATCACGTAAATTTCGTTCCAGTCAGAGCCGCCTCTTGAAATTCCGAAGGCCAGGTATTTTCCATCTTTTGATACGTCATAGTTGGAAAGCGCCACTGTTCCATCTTCTGATAGCAGATTTGGATCAAGCAGCACACGAGCGTCATCCTCGAGGCTTTCCTGAACATAGAGCACACTTTGGTTCTGCATTCCGTCATTTTTAAAATAGAAATAGCGGTCACCTTTCTTGAAAGTCACGCTAAACTTGGGATAATCCCAGATTTTTGTCAAACGATTTTTAATGTCTTCCCTGAAAGGAATCTGGTTGAGATAGCCGAATGTGACTTTGTTCTGAGCCTCAACCCAGGCTGCTGTTTCTTCCGACTTATCATCTTCGAGCCAACGATAAGGGTCGGCTATTGTCGTCCCGTGGTAATCATCGGTTACATCCTGTTTTTTGGTTTCCGGATAGCTAACACTGACCGGTTGTTGACAACTTTGCATGATAATCATTCCTGCAATCATTAGTAAAGAGATTAATTTACTCATTTTCATTTTGTTAAATCTTTAATAGTTTAAAATACAAAAATTTATTCTGCATTGCAAAAATAATAGAAATAAAACTAACCCAAGTCTTTTTGTAACCTTCAGGGATTAACTTTCAACATGTCAATTTCTTACACATTTAAGGAACAGGTTTGTCGTTACGCTAATGCCGATAAAGATTGAATTACAGTTTGTTATAACACAGGAGCACGAATAAAAATGATCTGGAACTTCCTCATTGCAATTGTTCTTGTAAAAATTTCCTGTTACATTTCTGGAGCAGGAATTATCCGACGCGAGACACAAGGCTAGACCCGTAAGGCATCCATATATGGCATTGCTGCAAACAAACCCACCAAAAAGTGGGCTGATTTTTATCTGGTTACAAAACTAAATTTGTGAAAAACGTGGGCTGTTACCACTGCCTGTTTTTATTGAAAAAGAAAAAAGGCGATCACAAATGCTCATCATTGAGTTTTTTAGTCGGTATTCAAATAAATCAATTTGATCACTGCGTTTAGCATTTCTTAACACGGTGGCGTGCCTCATTTTGAGTACTTTTGCGCAAAATTCTAAAACACAAAACAATTATGTTATTCGATCTCGATTTGATTAAAAAAGTATATCAAGGATTTCCTGAGAAAGTAAATGAAGCCCGTAAAAAGCTGGGCAGACCACTTACATTAACCGAAAAAATCCTTTACGCACACCTGTGGGATTACCTGCCAGAAAAGGAATTCAGGCGTGGTGTAGACTATGTGGATTTTGCCCCCGACCGTGTAGCCATGCAGGATGCCACAGCGCAAATGGCATTGCTTCAGTTCATGCAGGCCGGCAGAAGTAAAGTGGCAGTGCCATCTACCGTGCATTGCGACCACCTTATTCAGGCTAAAGTTGGCGCCAAAGAAGACCTGCAGGTAGCTAAAGATGCCAACAAAGAAGTTTTTGACTTTCTTGCTTCAGTTTCAAATAAATATGGTATTGGTTTCTGGAAACCCGGCGCCGGAATCATCCACCAGGTTGTTTTAGAGAATTACGCTTTCCCGGGTGGGATGATGATAGGAACGGATTCGCATACTGTAAATGCAGGCGGTTTGGGAATGGTAGCCATCGGAGTTGGAGGGGCCGATGCTGTAGATGTGATGGCAGGCATGGCCTGGGAGCTGAAAATGCCAAAGCTCATTGGTGTAAAACTCACGGGAAAGTTGAGCGGATGGACGGCCTCTAAAGACATTATTTTAAAAGTTGCCGGAATACTGACGGTAAAAGGTGGAACCGGCGCCATTGTGGAATATTTCGGGCCGGGAGCCAAAACGCTGAGCTGCACAGGAAAAGGAACCATTTGTAATATGGGCGCTGAAATAGGAGCTACAACCTCAGTGTTTGGTTATGATGGCAAAATGGCTGACTATCTCAGAGGCACAGGACGGGAACCCGTGGCTGATGAAGCCGACAAAATCGCTGAGCACCTGACTGCCGACCCTGAAGTATACAACGATCCCTTGAAATACTTTGATCAGGTCATAGAGATTGACCTTTCGACACTTGAGCCTCACATTAACGGACCATTTACACCCGATTTAGCCACCCCGGTGTCTGAATTTGCCAAAATGGTAAAAATGAATGGCTGGCCTGAAAAACTTGAGGTTGGCCTGATTGGTTCATGTACAAATTCCTCTTATGAGGACATTACCCGGGCTGCATCGGTCGCTAAACAAGCACTGGATAATGAGCTGGAGGTAAAATCAGAATACACGGTAACACCCGGTTCAGAGCAGGTGCGCTACACCGTTGAGAGGGATGGATATCTCGATATTTTTGAAAAAATCGGAGGTGTGGTGCTTGCCAATGCCTGTGGCCCATGTATTGGCCAGTGGGCTCGTCATGGTGCTGATAAGAAAGAAAAAAACTCCATCATGACCTCCTTCAACCGGAATTTTGCCAAACGCAATGACGGTAATCCAAATACCCATGGCTTCGTTGCTTCACCAGAAATTGTCACTGCTTTTGCGATTGCCGGAACACTGGATTTCAACCCGATGACTGATTTCCTCATCAATAAAAAGGGAGCAAAAATAAAACTGAAAGAGCCGCAGGGCATCGAAATGCCGCTAAATGGCTTTGCTGTGGAAGACAACGGTTACCATTCGCCGGCTGAAGATGGAAGCCGCATAGAAGTCATTGTTGACCCGAAATCTGACCGCCTGCAATTACTTGAAGGATTCCCGGCCTGGGACGGACAGGATATGAAGGGATTGAAATTGCTGATCAAGGCAGCCGGCAAGTGCACTACCGACCATATTTCGATGGCTGGCCCCTGGTTACGTTATCGTGGTCACCTTGACAATATATCGAACAATATGCTGATTGGTGCTATAAATGCATTCAACGGTAAAACCAATGAAATCAAAAACCAACTGACAGGCAAATATGATGAAGTTCCTGCTGCGGCAAGGCATTACAAAGCAAATGGAATTGGTTCAGTTGTGGTTGGAGATGAGAATTATGGGGAAGGTTCATCCCGGGAACATGCAGCCATGGAACCCCGGTTCCTCGGTGTGAAAGCGGTACTTGTCCGGAGTTTTGCACGTATTCACGAAACCAACCTTAAGAAACAAGGGATGCTGGCGCTCACTTTTGCCAATAAGGAGGATTACCTGAAGATAAAGGAAGATGACACCATCGACATCATCGGTTTAAAGGAATTTGCTCCCGGTAAACCACTCATGATAAAACTCCATCATTCTGACAGTACGAGTGAGCAATTCCCCGTAAACCATACTTACTCTGATGTTCAGATCGGCTGGTTTAAAGCCGGGTCGGCACTCAATCTCATTAAAGAACAATCGAAAAAATAACCTCTAAAAACCATGAACAGATTAAAAGATAAAATAGCCATAATCACTGGTGGAGCAGATGGAATTGGTAAAGCCATCTCCGGGCGGTTTGCAGCAGAAGGTGCTGTGGCCTGCATCTGGGATATTCAAAGGGAAAAAGGACTTACACTTGCCGTCGAAATTGTAAAAACCGGTGGTAAAGCCGCTTTCTTTCAGGTAGATACTGCAAATTTCGACCAGGTTGAAGAAGCGACCAAACAAATCATCGAACAGTATGGAAAAATAGACATCCTGATCAATAATGCCGGAATTACCCGCGATGCCACTTTTCGTAAAATGACTCACGAGCAATGGAACCAGGTGCTGGACGTAAATCTCACAGGTGTGTTCAATTGTACCAAAGCCATCGTTCCGTTTATGCTGGACAAAGGTTATGGAAGAATCGTAAATGCATCTTCCGTGGTTGGCATTTACGGAAATTTTGGCCAGACGAATTATGTGGCTACAAAAGCTGCAATCATCGGTATGACCAAAACGTGGGCACGTGAATTTGGCCGGAAAGGAATCACTGTAAACGCAGTTGCACCCGGATTTACGATGACTGATATGGTTGCCAAAATGCCGGAAAACATCCTCGAAGCCATGAAAGCAAAAGTACCACTCGGACGACTGGCTACACCCGAAGAAATGGCTTCGGTTTATCTCTTCCTTTGCTCTGATGAAGCCAATTACATCAACGGACATACGCTCAGCGTGGATGGAGGAATGACGGTTTAGCAATTGATGTACACTGAGCAAAACCTTCATTTACTAATCCTGCGGGATCATAAACTCTTAAAAACGGTTTTACCCAAATTCAGTGGTGATAAATGTTTTATTGATTGGTTGTTGAAAATTTACTCATAGAATAAAAAACCTTATAAAATGAAAACAACACGAAAACTAATACTAAAAAAACAGATCCAGGCATTGTGAAATAAAATCAAATTAGCAGGTTCAAGCTAAAAAATTCCATTTACATGAAAAGAAACGCCTTTATTCACTCGAGTGGGATTTATGTTCCCGAGAGGGTGATTCCAAACAGTTATTTCAATACATTACTTGGTGAAGATGTTGATTCCTGGCTTCGCGAAAATGTTGAAATCTATGAACGGCGATGGTGCAGTGAAAATCAGTCAGTAGCCGATCTGGTGATTGAAGCAGCAGGTAAAGCCATGACCGCCGGAAACGTAAAACCGGAAGAGATAGACTTACTTATTATTTCAACAGACACCCCTGAGTACATATCACCTTCGACCGCATCAAAAGTGCAATACAAACTGGGTCTTGTAAATGCAGGTAGTTTTGATGTTAACACCGCATGTGCAGGGTTTGTTACTGCCCTCGACATGGGCGCCAAATACATCCGTGCCGATGAGCACTACAACACGGTCATGGTCGTTGGAGCCTATGCAATGAGCAAATATCTGAACATGAAGAATAAAAATACGGTCACATTATTTGCCGATGGTGCAGGCGCGTTCATTCTCAAAACTACTGAGGACAAAAACCGCGGTTTTCTTGCCAGCCAATTGATCACCCGCGGGGAATTCTACGATTACATGGGTATATATGGCGGTGGAACAAACCAACCAATAACTGACGAAGTCATAATAAATAAAGGTCATTTGCTCCAGTTTGTCAAAAAATTCCCAAAAACCCTGAATCCTGAGATGTGGAGCATGATGAGTCTTACTCTTTGCAACAGGCTTGGAATTACGCCAGACAAGGTAGATCACTACTTTTTGACACAAATTAACATCAACAGTATCAGGGAAACGATGGACATCCTCGGCCAACGGCATCAAAAGGCGCAAACCAGCATGCATTATTTTGGCTATACGGGCTCGGCATGCATCCCACTGGCTTTCCAGGAGCGGCTGGATGCAGGGAAAATCCAAAGAGGAGATCTGGTGTTTTTTATTGGCTCGGGCGGAGGACTGGCTTTTGCGAGTGCAGCGTTCAGGTATTGAGAGGAATGGCATTGATGGGCATTCGTTGGAATTGGATGAATAATAAAATAGATCAAAAATGATTTGGAATACAAAAGTTTCAGTTTATCACGTCAACAATAAATGCCAGTTAATGCCGTACGAAGTGCAAATGCCGTCAAAGTGAAATGCCAATTAATGCCGCACGAAGTGCAAATACTACGGTAGTAAAATAACTCCTAAGTATATTTGAAACAAAATTATGGCAACACAACCACAAATCATCGGAACCTGGATTTTGATCCTTCTTTATATGGGGGTTATCCTTTTTTATGTGATACGAGGGGCGCTTAAAATCAGGAATATTACGGACTATGCATTGGGGAGCATTCGGTTTTCTCCGGTAGCTGTCGGTTTGTCGCTGGCCGCTTCGATGACCAGCGCCGCGACTTTTGTAATTAATCCCGGTTTTATTGCAAACTTCGGTTTATCAGCTTTCATTTCCTACGCTGTCGTTTTCCCTGCAGGAGCGGTCATTTCACTGATTATCCTCACGAAAAGTTTCAGGAAATACGGCCAGGCAGTTAAAGCGCTGACACTTGCTCAATGGATAGGTAAACGATACAACAGCAACGGATATGCACTTTTCATGGCTTTCCTTTCATTGCTTCTCATTTCCTTCATCGTCCTGATCATTGTTGCACTTACGAAAGTTTTGTCAAAATCGCTGAATGTGGACGAAATATGGGTGCTTGGCGGGCTGATCATTTTTGTTTTTGGTTATATGATGTTTGGTGGCGCCAACTCGATGGTTTACACCAACATGATCCAGGCGGTCATTATGCTGGTAGTCGCTTTTATTTTGATGGGTTCTGGTTTGGAACATTTCAGAGAAGGGGTTTCCGGTTTTATTGAAAAACTGGCAACTATTGACACACAATTGATTAAAACCAACTATCCTTCCAGTCCGTTATTCAGGGATTTCTATGAAATTATATTTGCACAATTTATTATAGGTGTAGCTGTAGTCGTTCAGCCACACATTATCACCAAATCATTGCTTCTCAAAGAGGAGCGCGATGTCAATCGTTTTCTTCTGGTTGCGGTCATTGTTGAGATTATATTTTTCCTTGTAGTGTTGACCGGCTTTTATGCCCGTCTTTCATTTCCCGACTTGGTCGCCAATGGTGAACCGCTAAGAAACGACGGCATTATACCGGCCTATGTCGTTGCTGCTTTTGCCGGCAGTAACCTTGCAGTGATTGTCGGGTTGGTGGTTGTTCTGGGACTAATCTCCGCTGGTTTATCTACACTTGAAGGTCTGATCCAGTCGGTTTCCACGACCATAACCTCGGATATCATTCAACCATTATTCAACAATCACATTAAATCAGAACGCAGTTACATCACCATCAACAAAGTTTCGATTGCACTTTTGGCTGTAGTTGCTTTTTATATTTCCATCGGGCAATTGACCAACCCGAAACTCAGTGTGGCTATTCTTGCCCAGAACGGAGTTTATGCTTACTTTTCAGCAGCTTTCATCCCTGTGATTTTCGGAATTTTCTTCCGCCATGTGAACATCAAAGCACCGTTGTTTGCGACAATCACAGCAATTGTAGTCCACTTCGGGGTTTATTATCTCCTCCCTTATTTCGTAAGCGAGTATAACTGGAGTTTTGGTATTTTTACCAAATATTTACAGGGAACAGTCAGGAACCCGGCAATAGCAGCATCATGTGCTATTGTGGTTTCGACAATTGTTGGACTGGCAATTCATTGGAAAAAAAATATAGAGCAATCGTATGTTAACGTTTGACTGGTTTGAAAAGTGGGCGACCTATCACCCTTTTAAGATCGCGTTCAAAGAATTTGAAACCGACCGTGAGTACAGCTATTCCCAGTTTAATAAAATGGGAAACTGTTTTGCTGCGCATCTTCGAGATAACCATGGATTTGCAAAAGGAGACAGACTGGCTGTGATATCAGATAACAACATGGAGTACATTGTTTTATTTTCGGTTGCCCAAAAACTGGGTATAACCCTGGTACCGCTTAATTACCGTCTAACACCTGCAGAGTTGGACTTTATCGTTGCAAATGCGGATGTGAAGGGGATTATTTATGAAAAAAAGTATTTTGATAAGATCAAACATCTTGATTCATTTAATGGAATCGCATTTAAACTGACAATTGAAGAACTTGTAAAATTCAATGAAACCTGCCTCAATCAAAAAAATACAGTATACCACATTTCGACAACCTTACACGAGGATGATCCCATTTTCATTTTATATACTTCAGGAACTACAGCATTTCCCAAAGGCGCGCTATACACGCACAAGATGTTGTTCTGGAACAGTATCAACACCGAAATGCGGCTGGACATCACATCAAACGACATTTCGATCAATTGTGCCCCGCCTTTTCATACAGGAGGCTGGAATGTATTGCTGACTCCTTTTATCCATCACGGTGCATACACCATACTCATGCGTGGATTTGACGCCGAACTGCTGCTTGAAGTCCTCGAAATGGAGCGTGTAACCATATGGTGGGCAGTGCCAACAATGCTGAGAATGATGGCTGAATCCCCCGTTTTCCAAAAAGTAAAATTGAACCGGCTCCGCTACCTGATTGTTGGCGGAGAGTCATTGCCAATACCGGTTATCGAGCTTTGGCACCGCAAGGGCGTATTGATCCGCCAGGGTTATGGACTTACTGAAGTAGGACCAAATGTAACTTCATTGGATCAAAAGGATGCCATGACTAAAAAAGGATCCATTGGTACGATGAATTTTTATTACCAGGCCAAACTGGTAAGCGAAAATGATGAAGAAGTGCAGGCAAATGAGCCGGGGCAACTGATTCTGAAAGGTCCGACGGTGACTCCAGGCTATTGGAAAAATGCGGAAGCTACTGCTGAATCATTAAGGGATGGCTGGTTTTACACCGGCGATATCATGAAAAAGGATGCTGAAGGCTATTATTATGTGCTCGACCGAATCAAAAATATGTACATTTCGGGTGGTGAAAATGTCTACCCTGCCGAGGTGGAGCACATGCTGAGACAACATCCTGCTATTTCGGAAGTGGCCATTATTGGCGTTTCCGATGAGAGGTGGGGCGAAACAGGGAAAGCTTTTGTTGTGCTAAGGTCAGGTGAAACGCTTACGAATGACGAATTGAACACCTATTGTCTCGAACGTGTTGCCAAATACAAAATCCCAAAATATTTTACCTTTGTTCAGGATTTACCAAAAAATGACGCCGGAAAAATTGACCGGAAGAAATTACCTGAAATCCATTGACTTTATGCTGAACCGTGAAAATCAACGTTAGTTAACTTATTCATTTATCAACAAAACATTTATTAAAACATGAAAAACGCAAAAATGCTCATGCTGCTCTTAGCAGCCGCTTTGCTTACCTTCACAGCATGCGAAAAAGATGAAGATGAACCAGGTGTTCCAATTGAGATCACAGGTATTGAGATTTCGGATGACAATGCAAGTGTGAAAGTTACTTTTAATCAGGCACTTTACAGGAACGCCGATAAGACAGGCGCCCTGGCTGCAAACAGCTTTTCACTGACATTTACTGCCACATCGGCTGTTACAGCAAGCTATATGGTTGATCATACTGCCGGAAGCGATTTCATCACTTTCAATATTGAATACGAAACCCGCCTGCAGGGAACTGAAGAACTTGCGGTGAAAGCTTTGGCAAATATGATTTACGGAGCAGAAGGCAACCAACTGAAAGAAGACCTTGAAACAAGCATAGATGTCAAAGATTTGGGAATCATTGGCAACTGGTCAGCTTATGATGTTTCGGCAATTCTCATCGGACTGGGATTTGACGACTCACTTTATGCCAATTTCAAGGCGGATCAAAGCTATCTGGTTACTGCCTTTGTTGGGGGATTCCCGGTTGTTTTGGAAGGCACTTATGAGATGAACAAAACCACCTACGACGATATGTGGGAAATCTCACTGAATCAGACCAAACAAAACGGACAAGCCACTGACCTGACGAGTGAAGGGATTTTTAAGATTTTCTATGAAGGAACTGCCTCCATGTGGTACGAAGTAGCGCAGGTTGATCCAGCCATAGCAGGAGTAACACCCCCCACTGCCCAGCAGGGTTTTGGAAGCACCAGCAATGGAGCCTATGGTACTGCCAATGTACAGAAATACAACTGGATCGGGCAATAAACCTGAAATTATTTTCCCGGTCACCTGGCAGATCATTTTTGCCAGGTGACTGTTTTTTTTGGTCTGATATGCTGTTTCAAAAAAAACTATTGAGAATGAAAAAAAAGATTTACCCCCTCCTATTCATTATCTTGTTTTTGTTCACCATATTGCCGGTAAAATCTCAAGATCCCGGGATTTCACTCTCAAGCAATTACATTGGTTATTTCGAAAAGCAAGTACCCCGAAAAGCCGAAAAGGAATTTCAATTTATCGCCTATTTCATTAACCAGGGGGTATCATCCAATTTTTACGCAGAAAATGTTTTCATGCGCGGACAGGTGATCGGACGTATGTTTGGAGACAACACCACGCGAACCGCCGACACACTCACTTCGGTTTACTTCGAGCAGAGGATCATTCCATTTTTCATTTATCAGCCAAAACTCTTTAATGGAAAAGCCACACTCAGGGCATCCTTTGAAATAGACTGGACATGGGGCGATGTAGCTTACAGCACAGGAGGCAATCTCGGCGGCGCCATCTCATCAGACCAGGTAAATATTCAAACCCAGAACATTGTTGTGGAATACCAGCCTTCGCCCGGATGGACAATCAACCTCGGTATGCAGCGTCTTTTTGATACTCCTTATGATACATACCGCACTTTTTTCGAGAAAATGTCGAACACCGGTTACCGTCTGATGTACTGGGGAACTGATGCGGTAGGAGTAAAAGTAAACCGGAGCAAAGATTTCTCCCGGTGGTCGTTTGCTTATTACCAGCTTTATGAAAATCAGGTTGAAAAGGATGATGATGTTACCCTGCAATTTGTAACTTACGAAACTGATCTTACACCCAAATGGAAAGCTGGCGCCTCTGCACATTATGTTCGTGACCGAAGCAATGGCGACGGCGGAGTTTCTATTTACGGCCAGGGACCTACCAGCCGGTTGACAGAATACAACGGCACTTTCCGTTTCCGTTTTGCCGAAAAAACTAAAACCGATGTAGTCTGGATGGGCGGGTTTTTTAGTAGAAATGCTGATTTTATGATGGATCGGTTCCGGATGACCGGGTTTGCCAACTACAATTTCGGAAAACTAAGTCTGGAAGATGGTGACGGATGGAAAAATGGAGCTGATATCGGCGGACTGGGCGCCAACCTGAAACTCGGTTACCGCTATGGACAGACCACAGAGGATGTCTTGGATGCTGATCTGTTGTTTTCAACGGGTGATCAGGATGCCCTTGACGATAAAAAATATTCGGGCGTAATCACAGGAAATACATGGGGAGCGCCTGCCGGAATCTTTATCAGCAGTGGGTCTTATATTCTTTTTCCCCATGGAAATGTTGTCAACAGGTTTACTCCATTAATTGCCGACCTTTCAAATATGGGTTACGGAATGACCGGAACTGTGCTCAATGCCAGCCGCGCTTTTGTTCCAAACCGTTTCAGCGGAAAAATAGGGACGGCATGGGCCATGAGCAATGTAACTCCAAAAAATGGTGGACAACAGATTGCTATGGAACTTAACGGCGTCCTGAAATACCAGATCGGTGTTTATATGAGTTTCGAGTTGCACGGCGCTTATGCATGGCTCGGCGACTTTTACGACAGCAACAGCGATTCTCACAGCTATTACGTAAATGGCTCAAGTTCGGGTGAAAGACCGATAAACCCATGGACTGCCTTCATTGTTTACAAATGGCTGATGTTTTAACCCTAATCCCTAACCTGGACAAGCCAGAAATCACAAAATACAATAAACAAATCTAAAATAAAACTCTCCACAGGAGTCATTATGACAATGTTCAAAAGATCAAAATTCCAAACAGTGAAATCAGCAGTGAATGTGTAACAGTTTGGGGTAATTGTATTTTTTTAATTTCGTATTTATTTGTCTTTTGACATTTGTCATTTTCCTATGGATGCCTTCGGCAGAAAATTTTGCCAAAACAAGCAAGAAATAAAAAAATAAGATACTACTGAGCTATGAAAATTCAACATTTACAATCCAAACTGGTATTTGCAATACTTCTGGTTATGACCTTAGCATCACCGAAAATGACTTCCGCACAAAGTAGCCTGCACCCTTATCGAAACATCGAACCCCTCAAATCATTCAACGATTTGGATTACCCGTTTGAAGTCAAATACGCCAACCTGCCCGGCAATATAAAATTGGCTTACGTTGACGAAGGTCGTGGCGAACAAACCATAATTTTCATTCATGGACTTGGAAGCTATCTCAAAGCCTGGGAAAAGAACATTACAGGATTAAAAGATCAATACCGCTGCATTGCTGTCGATCTTCCCGGATATGGCAAATCGTCCAAAAAACCGCACAGCGGGATGATGTCTTTTTATGCCGGCGTAATCAATGACTTTATTGATGAACTTAATCTGGAAAACGTTGTACTGGCAGGACATTCGATGGGCGGACAGATTTCGGTGATGTTTGCTATCAATTATCCGGATAAAGTGCAAAAGTTGATCCTCGCAGCCCCCGCCGGATTCGAAGAATTCAACAAAGGACAAAAGCAATGGTTTCGCGATGTGATGACCCTTGAGGGTGTGATGAAAACCACCGTAGAGCAAATCCAGACTAACCTGGCATACAACTTTTACAATATGCCTGATGATGCTGAATTTATGATCACCGACCGCATTGCCATGCGCAGTGCCAATGACTTTGAGGCCTATTGCTATGCCGTTGTTCAGTCGGTGAATGGCATGGTGGATGAACCCGTGATTGAATTGCTTCCAACTGTCAAACACCCTACGTTGATCCTTTTCGGTGAATTTGACAACCTGATCCCAAACCGGTTTCTAAATCCAGACAAAACTGAAACCATTGCCAGAAAAGGACATGAGAAACTGCCTGACAGCAAACTTGTGATCATCCCTGATTGCGGGCACTTTTTACAATTCGAGAAACCGGATGTATTCAACCAGGAAGTGAAAGGATTTTTGGTAGAATAAGCATCCCTTTTGAATCATTATGTTTTGAATCCATCAATACTCAGCCCACGTTTTTTCCGTCCAACATGTTCATTTCAGAACCACTGGAACACCTTTCTCCCGGGCAGAGATCGATTTGTTCTGGGACCTTTGCCTGGATTAATCAAATGAAATAGTGCAGCTATCTGATACTCTTACCAGGTAAGACTTGCCGGGTAATAGATGCTGAATGGTGTTGATACCCTGCTCAGGCCAGAAAACCTTCCATCCAGCTGCCTCTTGCATGAACTCAACAAAAGGAAGATTTTCTCCGAATGCCGCGCCAATTTCAATGGGTTCCTCAGAAAGGACAGAGATCAGGTTCCATCCCATTTGAAGTTGAATTGACCTATTTTCGGGTTTAAATCCAGTGATAATCAAATCAGTATCCTCATTTACCTTGATCAGATATCCATTCCTGTAATTCCAGGTTTGAATGTCGTTGACATTGTTCACCGGATAGTAACTCTGATACAAATCCTGCATGATGACAAATTCATCGTCAATAATTGCTAATACTTCTTCTACGTCATTATAGGCCGGCATGAGGTAAGAGGACACTCCGTTCCATCCCTGTCGGAGAGAAATTGTATGGGAATCCATCTGAAGTTGGGCAGGATTTTCGATAAAACGCATGACGACAAAATCATTTAGGGTGGAATTATAGGAATTTACACTACCTGCCAGCACAAATTTCCCATCAGGTTGCAAAGCAATCCCATTCACCTGACAAAGTAAGGGACTCCCCTCTTCAACAATTTGATAAACCGGCGTACCAAACTCAACATCCTTGGTTCCGTCCAGATTATACCGCATTGCGGAAAAATTTTCACCCATTACTGAATGCCCAATCACGATTTTCCCATCGAAAAAAACCATATTTCCCGTTACCGTACCCCATACAAGATCGTCCATGACAAATCCGTTATCACCAAAGTCGCTGATATTAGCTCCGGTCACGGGATCTTTTTTCATCAACCATATTTTCCCTCCGCCCGTGCTGGATCCCATCATATAAAGATGATTATCAGGTCCCAATGCAATACTTCTAATTGATTGGTTATTATTGGTTCCCGGACGATCTTCAACTGCTACACCCAAATTTCCGAATGCAACATCCAGTGCTCCATTCATAGTCAATTTGTAAATAAAATACTTATTCCCGATAAAATTTCCATCACCGCTGTTAACAGCAAGATAAATGCTTCCATCTTCTATGTTGGTTGGAGGAAAAATCGCTTCAAGACGCTCCTGATAACTTTCAGCATAATTTATACCAGACGTGAAAAGAGTCAGTTTCCCCTCTTCGCCAAAGGTCGGATCAAGTGTACCGTTGGTCAGGTACCTGGCAATATTGCATCGCATCGGAGCTCCCCATCCTCCTGCACACAAGCCGCCATATCCTCCCGCAAGAATTTTCCCGTCAGGTTGCAGTACAAGGCTTGTAAAAATATCACTGCTGTATCCCCCTGGCTCAGAGGATTTGGTAAAATTGGTAACCACGATACCATTGCTCCCAAAATCAGCATCAATATCTCCGTTGATCAGGTACCTGACCAGGAAAAAATTTGAAAAAGCAAAGCAGGCGCCACCATCACTCATAGAAGATCCTCCGACTATGATCTTCCCGTCCGGCTGCACTGCCATTGCTTTGACTTCCCATGGCTGAATACCCGGAATGGCTGTGATTACCCGGCCGTTTTGTCCAAAAAAGTTATCAAGTTGTCCGTCCGCGTCGAAGCGGGTAACGATAATATTTACAATATCAATTCCACTGCTTCCTGTCAATCCTGTTTTAGCAGCACCGGCAACAACAATTTTCTGTTCAGGTGCTATCTTTACATCAGCAGCCCAATCATCCAGATCATTCGACAGAAAGTCTTCTCTAAAAATTCCATTGCTTTGAAATCCTGCATCATACACCATCCCTTGCCTGATCAGAAAGGGTTCGCTGGTATAGATTTTTTCATAAACAGGACCGTCAAACATCCTGAAATTGAAATACCCTGTTTCGGTTCTTCCTTCAAAAGTCAAATCGCCTGAAACAGATAAGTCAATGTACTGATAAGTCAGGTATTCCTGATCCGCTGCTGAAACTGGGTACAGGCCTATCCAGCTCCCCTCGGTACCGCTGGCGCCATCGTATGCAATAGGAATCGAAACGAGGGTTGCCACATTCTGAGAGGGCAAAACAATGCTTTGTGGTTTGACTGCACTAAAGGAGCAAACCAGGAAAACCAACAAAAAGTAAAAGTTGAATCTCATAAAATGATCTCCTATAAATTAATTATTGAAAAGATGAACTGATAGCCGAGTTGTTGGTATTAAGAACGAAATTAAATTTTGATACGTGATCTGTATTTACATTTCTTCAAATCTTGTATCACGAAAGAAGTTAGAGCATTCATTTTTTGCAATTGCAAACATAGATCAAAATTAAATAATAATTTTACTTTGTGGACAAAATAAAGTATTCAATCACTGGGGCTTCAAAATGATAAAAAATGTTGATGGTTTAACAGATTTTACCTTTAAAAAACTGGACTTCGATGGACTGAAAACGCTGGTGAAATGGGCAGAGGCTGAAGGCTGGAACCCTGGTGAGTATGATGCCGATGTGTTTTGGGCAACCGACCCGGATGGTTATTGGGGTTATTATTACCGGGGTGAACTGA
>JACZJL010000154.1 GCA_014860585.1 Bacteroidales bacterium
CAAAACCCTTCGGGAGGCCAAAAAGTTATTTCCGGTTCTTGCTATGGGCTATTTCAAGAGCATAAACAAAAAGCATTTTATACAATAACATCAAACCTTAAAAACACATCTTTGTGGTCTAAAGAATGGGGAGTACAATAGTAGAACTGAGCAACCATCATGCTTTCCAACCTTATTAACCTTATTTTCAGGGTAAAACGCTTATCAAATTCACGAGAGATCATTCACCTCGTGAATCACCTGAAGTTCATCGCAGTTCCAGGTTTGGTGGGTGTTTGGTAACATTCAAGGGGTGACAGTAAAACCTGGAAAGTCACCTGGTGAATTCGCTCAGAAATCCACAAAAATTTCAAATTCAGTGGCACGTTGGTATGATTCACCGGGTGACTCGTGCATGTTGAAAAGTCACACGGTGAATCGCCTGCAAAGTCCACCGCAGTTTCAGGTTTGGCGGGCGTTTGATAACATTCACGGGGTGAATTTATAAAACCTGTCAGTGTGCGCAGCTCGTGACAGGGTTTCGTGCCTGTAAACTAAGCCAGGGATCATTTTCATTGCTACTTTTGCGCACATTTTTCAATTATTTTGCGTATGAAAATATTCTACACCATCGGATTGCTGGTGCTTTCCAATGCTTTTATGACCATTGCCTGGTATGGCCACCTAAAGATGCGGGAGTTCAAATGGTTTGAAGCCCTCGGCCTTTTTACCATTATACTGATTTCCTGGGGAATTGCCTTTTTTGAATATATTTTCCAGGTTCCAGCCAACCGGATCGGTTTCAGGGATAATGGCGGACCGTTTACTTTAGTCGAGCTTAAGGTCATTCAGGAAGTGATCACTCTAACGGTTTTTGTGGTTTTTACCTTGTTGGTTTTTAAAACTGAAACATTCAGATGGAATCACATCGTCGGTTTCATTTTCCTTGTGCTGGCGGTGTTTTTTGTGTTTAAAAAATAGTTAGTGTCAGCAAGAAAACCCTTTGAATTTGATTTTCAACAATTAATTTGCCCCACCCTAGAGGGAGTTAATTGTTGAAAATCAATGCTCCCTTTAGGGTTGGGGTACTCATTGATTTTCAACTTATGAAGTTTTCTTGCTGACAATAGTTATAATTTACTTACTCATCATGGATCCTGACCTGTAAATAGAAAACCTGGAATTTTGTTAAACTTATTTAAAGCGCATTAGTATCACCAATAAATCATTACTTTTGCCGAAAATTAATTTTATGGAAAAGTATGCTGAAGTAACCCTCAATGAGGGGATGTCGTTTGATGTGGAAGTGAATGGCCACAAGTTTATGATTGATGCCACGGAGAAAAATGGTGGCCAAAACCGTGGTCCCCGTCCGAAACCGTTGTTGCTGGCCGGTCTGGGAGGCTGCACAGGGATGGATGTAATCTCCATTTTACGCAAGATGCGTGTTGAGCCGGAGTTCTTCAATGTGGTGGTTTCGGCTGAATCAACTACCGAGCACCCGGTGTATTACAACAAGATCCATCTCGAATACCAGTTCAGGGGAAAAGACCTGCAGATGGAGAAACTCGAAAAAGCGGTGAATCTTTCCCAGGAGCGCTATTGTGGTGTGTCGGCCATGTTGAAACATGCTGCTGAAATCACCAGCGAAATTAAAATATTGGATTAACCCCCTGAAGTTGCAGATTACTCCTCTGATCTTCTGATCACTTCGAGTAACTCGCTAAGAATCATAGCTGTGGCGCCCCATATCAGTTTATTTTCAACAAAAAAGCAGGGAACCGAAACTTCGGTTGCTCTAAATTTTACGGGGCGATGCTGGCAGTTTTCTTCGTTTAACAATTGATTGACAGGGATAGTGAAAATCTCGCTCACTTCAGCAGGGTCAGGACTAAATACGGGTTCATAAGGTACATACCCGACAAAAGAACGAACCAGGAAATTGCTGGGAGGAATGTACAATTGTGTCAACTCACCGATCACTTTGATGGATTCCTTCGAAACTCCGATTTCTTCATATGTTTCCCTGATGGCTGTGGCTTCGAAGGTTTCATCTGCTTTTTCAAATCCGCCACCCGGGAACGAAATCTGCCCGCTGTGTACCCCCCCCTGGTAATCCTGCCTCTGAATGAAAACCAACCGGGTGGAATCACCATCGGGAAATAGCAGTGCAAGCACAGCGCCAAGTCTGACTTTGGACATATCCGGTTCAGGAAAACTGGATCGCATGGGCGGAACCAGCTTAAACTGGGCATTTATCCCTGGAAGTGGCCTTTTCAGGCTGCTTTGTAATCGTGCGATGAATTCGTGAAATAAAGTTGTTGTCATAGCGTCGCAAAATTAATCCTTCGAGGAATACTACAGGTGATTTCCTTTTGACATTAAATAAAATGGATTATTTTTGCACCTAAGTAAAATTTGTGATTCCTGTTTTTGCGATTAATAAGAACGATAAATGGTAAAAGAACGCACAAAATCATCTGATCAGGTAGAGGAGCAATTGACCGATAAGCGGGAGATCATTCTTTACAATGATGAGGTGAACTCATTCGATTTTGTGATCGAGACGCTGATTGAAGTGTGTGAGCACGACCCGCTCACCGCTGAGCAATGTGCGCTGATTGCTCATTTCAATGGAAAATGTCCCGTGAAATCGGGCGAAATTGAAGAGTTGGTGCCATTGAGCAAGGAAATGACCAACAGGGGTTTAACGGTTTCGATTAAATAACGATAAAATTATTCATACATGTCCTGGACAATTATATTGGTGTTGATTATTGTCGGTCTGTTGTTTCTCGTTCTTGAGATTCTGGTCATCCCCGGAACAACCGTAGTGGGAGTAGCCGGGTTTGCGATGATATTCATTGGCATCTGGCAAAGCTATGTCATACATGGAACCACGACAGGTCATCTTGTTTTGACGGGAACCATCGTTTCAACGGTTGTAACACTCGTGCTTTCGTTGCGATCCCGAACCTGGAAAAAGGTGATGCTGGACTCTTCCATCGACAGCAGGGTGAATGAAATAGAGGTGGATTCGATTAAGGTTGGCGATGTTGGAAAAGCCATTTCGCGCATTGTTCCTATGGGAAAAGCCCTGATTAACGACAAATATTTTGAAGTTACATCAACCGGAGAACTGATTGATCAGGAAACTGAAATAAAAGTGGTTAAAATTGACGGAAATAAAATCTTTGTAAAAACAAATAACTAATTATCATGGAATTAAATGCTGTAATTATGCAAGCTAATGGCGACACCAGTGCATTGGTCATCATTGCCATCGGAGTTGCCTCCTTGTTCGGGCTTTGGATCATTTTTTATCTTATCCCGGTGGGGCTTTGGTTTTCGGCCCTTGTGTCGGGAGTAAGGATTTCTTTGCTTCAACTGGTGCTGATGCGCTGGAGAAAAATCCCGCCATCAATCATCGTCCAAAGCCTCATAACTTCTACAAAAGCCGGGTTGAAACTCAACCGGGATGAACTTGAAGCACACTATCTGGCCGGAGGACGTTTGAAATCGGTGATTAATGCGCTGATCTCTGCTGATAAAGCCAATATTGATTTGTCCTTCAAAGCCGCCACAGCAATTGACCTTGCCGGTCGTGACGTGTTTGAAGCGGTGCAAATGTCGGTTAACCCGAAAGTGATCAATACGCCACCTGTTGCTGCTGTTGCAAAAGATGGGATTCAGCTGATTGCCAAAGCCCGGGTTACCGTACGCGCCAACATTAGGCAACTTGTCGGGGGTGCAGGTGAAGACACCGTTATTGCCAGGGTTGGCGAAGGTGTTGTTTCCGCCATCGGCTCAGCTGATTCGCACAAAAAAGTGCTCGAAAACCCGGATTCGATTTCAAAAGTTGTGTTGGATAAAGGACTTGACTCAGGTACTGCCTTTGAAATCCTTTCGATCGACATTGCAGATATCGACGTTGGAAAAAACATTGGCGCAGTGCTCCAGATGGATCAGGCCAATGCTGATAAAAACATTGCCCAGGCCAAAGCCGAAGAGCGTCGCGCCATGGCTGTTGCCCTTGAGCAGGAGATGAAAGCCCGCGCGCAGGAAGCCCGTGCCAACGTTATCCAGGCTGAAGCCGAAATCCCGAAAGCCATTGCTGAAGCATTCAGAAACGGAAATCTTGGTATTATGGATTATTACAAATTTGAAAATATTAAAGCCGACACCAGGATGCGGGATTCAATTTCTACCCCTCCCGACACGGGTTCGAAAGTGAAAGACAAGCCGGATTTGAAATAATTTTTAAAAGATAAATTGTTTGACACCCGGCCATGTTTGAGCCGGGTGTTTTGTTAAAGAAACTTTTTTTAATACTTACCTGCTGTTAATGCCGTTAAAATGATTGATCGGGGAACATGAGAAAACCGATTCATAGTTTTTAAATGGCCAATTATTTTAAAGAACTCTGAAACAACTCCATCACCAATTAATGATTAACGAGAAAGAACAAAACGAGATCAATCAGCGGTTTACTCAACTGAAGGAGGTTTGCAGGAACTGTGCTCCGGAGGACATTCAGAAACTGGAAAATGCCTTTCAGCTTGCTGTTTCATTATACAATGAAAAACGTAAGCCGTCGGGTGAGCCGTTGATCTTGCATAGTTTGTCGGTGGCAATTATCGTTGCAGATGAAATTGGGTTGCGTGCGGGCTCTGTCATTGCTTCATTGTTTCATGACATCATCCATTCACCTGATGAGAACATCGACCAGGTTGGAAAACAATTCGGAAATGACGTTGCTGCAATTGTCCGCGGATTTAAGAAACTTTCCGGATTTCATTCAGATAAGGTGAAGCTGCAATCGGAGAATTTTCGAAGTTTGTTCCTCAGCATGATTGATGATGTGCGTATTATTTTTATTAAAATGGCGCACCGCCTGCACGATCTGCGGAATTATGAAACACTGCCGGATGAATTGAAAAAAGCTTTTCTCAACGACGTTCAATACCTCTACATTCCTATTGCTCACCGCATGGGGCTATACCAGATCAAAGCCCAGCTTGAGGATCTTGCGTTGCGATATACGCATCCGGTGGAATATGCAATGATTGAGTCAAGGCTAAATGAAACCCGTCAGCAACAGGATGAGTACATTCAAAAATTTATACATCCGGTGGTAGAGCAATTGGATAATGCAAATCTTAAGTACGAAATTAAAAGCCGAGCCAAATCCATTTCTTCGATCAAAAAGAAACTTGAAACCCAGAATGTCCAATTGGAGCAGGTTTACGATCTTTTTGCCATCAGGGTCATTCTCACCGGGATTTTGACTAAGCAGGATGAGGATTTTATTGAGTCTTTCAAAAATGAATTGGAATCAAGCGGTGATCCGCGGAATGTTCGCCGTAGCAGAAAAAGCAGGCAAAAAGAAGAATTGGTTCATGGCAATGGCGTCAAAAAAACTGCACTAGGCGAAAACGCTGATGATCAAGCCATTTTAGATGAAATCAGAACCCAGGAGATCCAAAAATTTGAATGTCGTCGAAAACGCTATCTCGAATTGCTTAATCGGGAAAAAACAGCTTGCTGGCAAACGTATTCCATCATCACAAATATTTATCCACCGAACCCAAAGCGCCTTCGCGATTGGATAACCACACCCAAAGACAGTGGCTATGAGTCGCTGCATACAACGGTTCTCGGGCCTGACGACCGATGGGTCGAAGTACAGATAAGGACGGTGAGGATGGATGAAGAAGCGGAAAAAGGCAGCGCTGCCCACTGGAAATATAAAGAATCGGCTTATGGCAGAAATGTCGATCACTGGATGGTGGACGTGCGTAACATACTCGAAACCATAGGCACACAGCGACTCGATGAGCAGCAGCCGGCAAGGATTGATGTTCAGTCAGGCAGTATCTATGTTTTTACGCCAACCGGCGACCTCAGGGAGCTTAAAAATGGTGCTACAATTCTTGACTTTGCTTTTGAGATTCATACCGATGTGGGCTGCAAGTGCATTGGAGGGAAAATCAACGGTAAAATTTTCCCCATCCGGCATGTGCTTAAAAACGGCGACCAGGTGGAAATCCTCACGGCAAAAAACCAACGTCCACATTCCGACTGGCTCAATGTTGTTGTTACTTCCAAGGCGAGGAACCGGATTGCGCGGTCATTGCGCGAAGAAAAATACAAAGAGGCTGAGGTGGGCAAAGACATGCTTTACCGGAAATTTAAAAACTGGAAGATTGAACTCAATGACCGAGAACTGATTAAAATCCTGAAGTACTTTAATTTTAAAAAACCGGTTGATCTATATTATCATATTGCCACAGAGAAAATTGATGTTCAGGAGATTAAGCTGCTTTTCAAAACCACTGAGGAGATAGAAGAGAAATCTGAAAAAGCAGAAAAACCATTTGACTTCGAAGAACTCATCGAAAGTCAGAGTGAAAAGGACCAGGGTTACATTACCATCGAATCAGGGGTTACCAACCTCAATTACAGCTTATCAAAGTGTTGTAACCCGATTGCCGGTGACAGGATTTTTGGCTTTGTCACCGTAAACCAGGGTATCAAAATCCATCGATACACCTGTCCGAATGCCGAACAGATGCTGAAACGTTTTCCTTATCGTATAATAAAAGCCCGTTGGAAAGAGATGAACAGTATGAAATTTTTTATTACCAACCTTCGTGTTGTTGGTATGGACAGGGTTGGACTGATTAACGACATCACAAAAGCCATTTCGGAAGATTTGAAGGTGAACATGAAAAGTATCAACTTCAAATCCCTGGGATCCAGTTTCGAAGGATTGATCAAAGTACAGGTGAGGGATGTTGAACACCTGGGTTATTTGCGGCAGAAACTGCTCAAGATCAAAGGAGTGGTAAAGGTCGGGCGTTTCGACTAGTCGTTCCCTTTACCCGGTAGCATCGGCACAAACACAAAACCGCCGTGATGCTCCACCGAAAAATCATTTTCATCTTTTTTAATCAGGCGGGTCATGGTCTGATGCCCCTGGCTGCCGACCGGCGCTACCAGTATTCCTCCAACCTTCAGTTGCCGTTTAAGCTCCTCCGGAATTTCTGGCAATGCGGCCGTGATGATAATACGGTCGAAGGGTGCAAACGCTGGCAATCCCTGGTAGCCGTCACGGTGAAAAACTTTTACTTTGTAATTATACTTTTCAAAAAACTGCTTCACTTTTTTGTAAAGGTTAAACTGGCGCTCAATGCTGTACACCCTGGCGCCCATTTCGTCAAGAATACAAGCCTGGTAGCCTGAACCGGTGCCAATTTCGAGCACGGTCATATCGGGTTCAACCATGAGCAGTTCTGATTGAATGGCAACAGTGTATGGTTGTGATATGGTTTGGCCTGACCCAATCGGGAAGGCTTTATCCTGGTAAGCAAATTCAAGGAAAGATGAATCCATAAAGATGTGCCGGGGTACTTTCAGCAGGGCGGCAATTACCCTCTCGTTTCTTATTCCTTTGTCGATAATGCTGTTGACCAGTTGCTGGCGTAATCCCCGATGCCGGTAATTGTCAGTGAGTTCCATCTTTTAGTTGGGTAAAACAATGCTTTTAAGTGTGGACGGCGAAATTAATCATTTCGGTAAGGATAAAAATCATTTATTTTTGCCAAAAATTAATTTATGCTAAAGATCGGAGTTTTAGGCGCCGGACACCTCGGCAAGATTCACCTTAAATGTATTGCAGCGCTGGAAAAGTACGAACTTGTGGGTTTTTACGATCCAAATGATGCCACTGCAAAAATTGTTGCTGAAGAATTCAAGATTAAAAGATTTGATTCGATTCACGAATTGATTGATGCTGTGGAAGTCGTTGACATTGTAACACCCACCGTTTCGCATTTTGAATGTGCTTCAGAATCGCTTAAAAAAGCACGGCACGTGTTCATCGAAAAGCCTGTGGTGACAACATCCGCTGAAGCGCTCGAGCTGATCGAGATTGCGAAAGAAGCGGGAGTGAAGGTGCAGGTGGGCCATGTAGAACGCTTTAATCCTGCATTTCTGGCTGCAAGGCCATTGATCCAGAATCCGATGTTTATCGAAACCCACCGCCTGGCGCAGTTCAACCCAAGAGGGACTGACGTTCCGGTTGTTCTCGACCTGATGATCCATGATATTGACATTGTGTTGAGTGTGGTTAAATCGGAAGTGAAAAAAATAAGTGCAAGTGGCGTAGCTATCGTCAGCGACTCACACGACATCGCCAATGCAAGGATAGAGTTCGACAACGGCTGTGTGGCCAATTTAACGGCAAGCCGGATATCGCTGAAAAACATGCGAAAATCGAGGTTCTTCCAGCGTGATGCATACATTGCCGTGGACTTCCTGAAAAAAGACATCGAAATCGTCCGGATGAGAGATATTGAAAATGACCCGGATGACCCGTTTGCCATGGTTATTGATCTTGGTAGCGGTAAGGGTAAAAAAGAATTACTGCTCGACAAGCCGGAGATAGTGCCCAATAACGCCATCATGACCGAACTGGAAAGTTTCGCCGACGCCATCCAACTCAATGTAACCCCACCGGTTACTATCTTCGACGGATACAGAGCGCTGGATGTGGCACATAAAATACTCGGTAAAATTGCCGGTTAATCTATGACAAGCCACCAATTCAAGCAAAATATCATCTTGTTTAAGACGTTCAACACATACACTTACCAAATAGGAATGAGGATCGCCTGGTTTTACCGGTTCATATTTTTGATCGCAACGGCAGTTGTTCTGTTTACCGCCTGTCAGGATGATAACCTCAAGCCTGGAGTACCAGCTTTAGTAAAAGTAGAGAATTTTAACCTGACCACAAATTATGCAGTTCAGGGAACCAACTCGCATAAAATAACCGATGTGTGGGTGTTTGCTGATGATCAGACGATTGGTGTTTTTGAATTGCCCGCTGTCATTCCTATACTCAAAGATGGACCCGGAAAACTGCGTATTGAAGGAGGAATAAAACTCAACGGGATAAAAACCACGCGCGCCAACAATCCTTTTTTCGAACCGGTGATTATTGATGCATTTAGCTTCATACCCGACAGTATCATCACTGTTGATCCGTCAACCACTTACCGCGCCTCTACCGTGTTTGTCTGGATGGAAGATTTTGAAAACGCAGTCATTTCGTTGGATACAACCCGGCTGAACAGTGAGGTTAATATCATCAAAACCACAATTGGTGAGGGTTTTGAAGGGAACTATTCGGGTTTGGTTGAACTTACAGGTGAAAACGACGTATTTGAGGCGGCTTCTTTTGACTCATTTGAATTACCCACTACCGGAGATCCTGTTTTTCTTGAATTAAACTATAAAAATGACTACACTTTTTCGGTTGGTATCTTTTCTCAAACTCCCAGTCAGATCATCAAAAAAGAAATCATTTACCTGCTTCCCCAAAGCGATTGGAACAAAATATATATCAACCTGACTGAAACATTAAAGAACTCGCAGGATGCTGTCGATTTTAAGATTTTTTTCCGTACGATGCTGCCTAACGACATGGAAGCTGCTGACATCTATCTTGATAATATTAAACTCATGTACAGGTAAAAAAGAAAAATAAATGAACAATACATTTCAGTTAGCCAAATACCTGATTTCCGACTGGTTTGCTGCCTTTATTGCCTGGCTGCTTTTTTTCAGTTACCGTAAATATATCATCGACCCGCAGGTGTTGAGCAATCTTTCCGAGATTTTCGGCGATGGGAAGCTATACCTGGGGATCCTCGTAGTTCCGCTGTTCTGGATTATCCTTTACATAATGGCCGGCTCCTACCGGAATGTTTACCGGAAAACAAGGATCAAAGAACTCGCCATCACCTTTTCAACCTGCTTTATCGGTGTGCTGATTCTTTATTTTACTTTGCTGCTTGATGATGTCGTTGTTTCGCACAGAAGCCACTACGAGTCATTTTTTGTGCTCTTTGGGCTTCAGTTCGTATTCACCGCAGGATTCCGCCTTTATATCACAACAAAAACTGTGAAGAAAATCCACCGGAAGATCATCGGTTTTAATACGATCATAGTTGGGGGAAGCAAAAATGCCGTTGATATTTATAAAGAGCTTGATCACCAGTTTCCATCTTCAGGAAATAAATTTGTTGGGTTTGTGAGCGTAAAAGAAGCGGAACATTACCCGTTAGCCGGTTACCTGCCAAACCTGGGTAGTTACAAATCGCTGATGGAATTGATCAAAGAGCACCAGATAGAGGAGATTATTATTGCAGTGGAACCCCACGAAAGCAAGCTGATCGAAAAAATATTGACGGTAATCGAAGAAACAGACACTATAATCAAACTCATGCCGGTGATGCAGGATTACATGCTTGGAAAAGTGAAAACCACCTCCATCTTCACCGAACCGCTGATCCAGATATCACCAACTTTGCTGCCTCCCTGGCAGGAATCGCTGAAGAGGCTGATTGATGTTGTGGCCTCATCCATGGCCATCATTTTATTGTTACCCCTGTACATCTTTCTGATCGTAGGAGTAAAACTGTCATCCAAAGGCCCGATTTTTTACCAGCAGGAACGTATCGGGTTGCACGGAAAACCTTTTATGATTCCCAAATTCAGATCGATGTATGTTGGCGCTGAAAAAGGTACGCCACAACTTTCATCTAAAGACGACAGCCGGATCACTTCATTTGGCAAATTGATGCGTAAAATGAGGTTGGATGAAATTCCTCAATTTTTCACCGTGCTCAAGGGCGATATGTCGCTGGTTGGCTACCGTCCTGAACGACAGTACTATATTGATCAAATCGTTGAACGCGCCCCGCATTATCGTATGTTGTTCAAGGTAAAACCTGGAATTACATCATGGGGTCAGATCAAATTCGGATACGCCTCCACAGTGGATGAGATGATCCAGCGGTTAAAATATGATATCCTCTATGTCGAGAATATGTCGCTGGCCATGGATTTCAAGATTATGTTCTATACCGTGCTTATTATAATCCAGGGAAGAGGGAAGTAGTGTCATATTTGTAAATTGTTGCTTATATTGGCAAAATTTTCAAATGACAAAAGTCAAAAGACAAATAAATACGAAATCCAAAAAATTCAAATACTAAACTGGTATACATTCATTCCTGCCTGACTGCGTCACGCAGGCAGGGCTGCTTCACTGCTTAGATTTTTGATCATTTGATCCCAAAACTTTGAGATGAGATTTTTGTCCAAAGGAATCTTGTTGAGTTTTTTGTTGTTTGATTATTGTCCAAAGAGGCTTTTCCAGGTTAGTGGGTTTTAGTTTTCTGAAATAATTCCACCGGTGAGCCGCAGTAAGTCGGTTTCGGTGTAAATCAGATTAAAGATGGCTTCCAGACGGCGGATGGAGGCATTTTGATAATTGAGTTGTATATCGCGGAAGTTGAAGGAGTTGATGGTTCCGGCTTTGAAACGTTCTTCTGCAATCTGAAGATTTAGTCCAGTGCTTTCCTGAGACGATTCAGCCACCAACAGCAGGTTTTTCCTGATCTGGTAAAGATCGAACTGATTCCGTAGCTGGTTACTTAAGTTTTTCTGCATTTCAGCAAGTTTTATCAAGCCAATATCTTCACTGATAAAAGCATTCTGAAGAGCCCTTCTCGTAGTACCCCCATTATATAAATTAAACCTGAGGGTGAAATTGGCATAATAACCGAATGAATAATTTGTGGATGGAGACTCATCAACATATTTTAGCCTTGAATTGGTGTAGTCAGCTCCACCTCCGAGGTAGAGTTCGGGATAAATGCTGCTTCTTGCAAGCTCTGTCGAATTTTCATATATTTTCTGATTTACGTATTGATTCAGCAACGTACGGTTGCTGCTCAACATCCGTTGCATGAGCACATCAATATCGTAATCAAAAAAATCGACGTTGAATTCGTCTGTAAGCGTTAATTCCACATCCTCATCCAGCGCAAGCAATAACTTCATCAGCAGGGTAGCATTCCGGATACTGAGTTCCTGTTGCAGGTAGTTTACCGAATCAAGCAGGTAAGCATCGTTGGCCTGCAGCACATCAAATGTAGTAGCACTGCCATATTCCTGTTTTGTTTTGACATACTCCAGCCTATCACGCGACAAAATCTTTAATTCAGAATAAACCGAAAGTTTTTCTCTTTGAAGTAACAGGTTGTTGTAAGCAAGGATGAGGGCCTGAACGGTATTTTCGATAACCACTGCAGAGTACCCTTCTGACAATTCTTCCAGTGCATCAAGATTCTTTTTCGTAATATTTACCCTGAAACCATCAAAAATTGTCCAGTTTAGATTGACTGAAGGAGAGATATAATTGGTGTACAATTGATCGCGGGTATCAGGATCGGTGCGATTTTGGGAGTTGTTAAACAGATTCCCCTGAGTAGCTCTGAAATCTAATGATGGATACCTTCCTGCGGCGCCCTGAGTATTGTTGTTCTGTGCAATACGCACTTCCTGTTCGCTGATTTTGATCTGGTAATTTCTCTCCAATCCAAGGCTGATGGCTTCATTCAGCGAAAGTTCAAGCACTTGCTGGCCAAACGCGGCTGGGAAAAGGAGAAGGAATAAAGCAGAAGACAAAATAATTTTCATTCGGATTAATATAAGGCTCTTACTGTGTTTCATTACATTTTAGATCAATTCATGGTCACTTTTTGCTGTTTTACAGCCGGTTCCAGTTCTTCGCGGGTTGGAACGAGACTAACCCCTTCGGGCAAACTCCCGTGGTACCAATATGAGAATCGTCGCCAGAGGCTAACGGAGTGAAAACGAAGGTCGTTGAGAACAATGATCAGAACTGGGAAGAATAAAAGGATAAACCCGGTGCCAATCATTACACCATAGGCGAGTGTCACGGCCATTGGTTTAAGAAACTGAGCCTGGAAACTGCCTTCGAGAATAATAGGGTACAGCCCGACGGTGGTGGTCAGGGTGGTTAAAATAATAGGGCGGAAGCGTGCCAAGCCAGCCCGGTAGGCAGCATTGGCTATAGAGAGACCTTCCCGGAGTAGACTATTGTATTTTGCCAGGTAAACGATGGCATCATTGATGATTACCCCCGAGAGGGCAACCATACCCCAAACGCTGAGCATTGAAACGGGAATGCCTTCAATACCATGCCCCCATATTGCCCCAAGGATAGAAAGAGGGATCATAAGCACTACAATGGTGGCCTGCATTACCGACCGGAAGTGCATCATGATCAATGCGACGATGATGATGAAAGCAATCAGGTAAGCATTAGCCAGGTCAGCACCGGATTCAGCACTGTCGCGGCTCTGCCCCTGAAAATCAACTTCTACTCCGGGATAAAGCTGGTTGAGTTCAGGCAAAATTTCATTTCTGACCCTCTCTAAAATTGGCGGCACGGCTTCATAAGGATTCACCAACTCTGCATCAACCCTGATCTCTTTTTGCCCGTTGTAACGATTAAT